>JANNRY010000001.1:0-6560 GCA_031401935.1 Betaproteobacteria bacterium
GTGACGGCCAGCGATCCCTTATCCGTTTGCTGGTAGAAGTTGGTTACTTTGAGGTTGCCGTCGAGCAGCACCGTGCCGCCATCGTTTTTAATGCCGCCGACAATATCGTAAAGACTGTTTGCACCGCCGCTCAGCACGCCACCGTTGAGATTGATCTGAGACGCGTCGAGACCGCAGCATTTGGTGGCGCCCGCGATGTTGCCGCCATTGAACCGCAGCAGTCCTGCGTATTGCGTATAAGGCCCCAAGCCCATGAACAGCGTTCCGCTATTGAGCACCACGGTACCGTGATTGTTGAAACCGGCGGTCTCAAATTTCAGCGTACCGGTGTGGTTCGCATTTATGGTGCCGTAGTTGAAGAACGGCATGCTGCTGCCGCCGAAATTTAGCCCGCTATCGAAGGTGTTGGCCGGTGTGGACGCGCTGCCATTCAGATTGAGCGTGCCGTTATTGGTCCAAGGGCGGCTGCCCGTAAAGAGCGTACCCACGCCGGACCAGGTCTGGGTACCGTTGGAAACGAGTTCGGTCGATAAATTGCTGCCGCCGCCGGACAACGTGGAGACCGAGCCTGCGGCCAGGATCAACGGCTGTCCCGTGTTGGAACCGACCGAACTCTGGAACCAGGTCATTACGTTAAGAACGGTGAGGGGCGCCCTCAGATTGAGGCTGGCGTTTTGCAGCGAGAGGGTACCGATATTGCGCGCACCGACTTCCAACACCATCGTACTGTTGCTGCCGCCTGAGATATTGACACTGCCGAGGCTGTCGGCGGTCAACGCGGGGTCGGTCAACGTGAATATAAATCCCCCGGCGCCCAGCGTTACCGCGAGGCTTGGCAGGCGCGAGCCGTTGGTGGAAATCGTGGTGGTGGTGATGGCGTTTATCGTGGCGAGGCCGCTTATCTGCAAGGCGCCGGTGCCGGAGATGGTGGCACCGTTGCTGGTGAAGTTGAGCGTCTTCGCCGGCGCGGGGGCGTTCACGGTGACGATGGCACCAAAGCTGGTTAGGTTCAGCGTCACATCGTCCATGTCCGTCGGCACCGCCATGCAGCTCCATTTGAGCGGGTTATGCCAATCGCCGCTGCCGCCAGTCCAGTTGCAGGTGGCAGCCATTGCAGCCGGGGAAAAAAGCAACGTTGCCGCTATGGCTAGCACTACGCTGAAAAACACAGCAAGGCCTGGGAATTTTTGATATTTACGCACGTCAACTTCCTTTCATGGATCGGCTTTGCGGCCTAAAAACCATCGGCCGCCGACCCATGAATGTTAGTCAACGTCATCCCACACTAATCCCACACAAGTCGAATCCAGCCCTGCTGATTCAGGGGATGAGGGCGCAAATATCGGCTGCCGTGCTGACTTGCGGCGGCTGGCTATAATCGGTTTTGCCAGGGCTTTTGCTTTTGCCGTGCAGCATCAGTAAATTGACCTATTTTTTTGGATATTGCCTTGCCCGCTCGTCCCAATAGCGTGACCGCCCTCCCAAACAACGTGACCGCCCTTCGGGCGACTGGCACATCGTGGAACCGTCGATGGTCAGCGCTGCATGCGATTTTGCTCAATTCGCTTGACCACGAATCCGAAGCGCTCACCGCACTGGAACATGAATTCCTATCCGTACCGGACGATGAGCCCGAGGCCGCCGCTTCAAGAGCCGTGATTGCGTCGCTGGGCGCGCAAATCGTGGTATCGGCTTATGGCGATTTTTCGCCGCTTCGGCATTGGGTTGACCGCTTCCTGCCCGCGATTGATCAGGTGCCCTCGCACCCGATGGCACGCCTGCAACTAGCCAGTGGCCTAATGTGCGCCTTCGATCACGCCGGTGAGCGCGGCTTGTCGCTGCAACATGGCGAGCGCATTGGGCGCCTCGCGCGCGAGTCGCTGCTGGAATTGGTCGATTTTCCGTTTCCCTCGCTGGTGATTGCGGCCTACGAACAACTGCCTTCGCACTACGGCCAAACCGGCGAAAACGCGCATGCCAGCTACTGCATCGCCCAGCTCGAACTACTGGCCGCACACAATGGCGTGGATGAGCGCATCGCAGCACGCTCGTTGTTCTGGTCCGCAGGCGCGCTACGCATGCTTGATGAAGTGGATCGCTCGCAGATTCTCTACGACCGTGCCGCGAAGGCCGCAACCAAGTATGGTTGGCGCTGGCTAAATTTTCAACAAACCGCACATCTCGGTCGGCCGGCGTGGGATCAGCGTGATGCCGTTGCCGCGCGCAAGGTACTCGATGAACTTGACGCATTGCTGGATAAAAGCCGTCCGTATGAAGTGCGCGAATATCATCACCTCGCCGGTTGGTTAGCGATTATCGAAAATGACCCGCGCCGGTCGGAGCAACATCATCGACTGGCACTGGAAGCAATGGAACGCGGTGCCGCGCCGCCGGAGCACTGTTATCTTTCGAAAAGCGGTATTGCACATGCGCTGGTCGCACAAAAAAAGTTTGCCGAAGGCATCGACTGGCTGCATGATCCACCCGGCAGCGAACCGCGCCTGGCTGCTGCTTTTGAAGCCACCACCGCAATGATGCAGGCGCGCTGGGCGTGGAGCGAACGCAGACACTCCGACTACTTGACACACCTGTCTCGCGGACTTGCCAGCGCGCGCGAATTTGAACTGGTGCGGCTATTCCTGAATCTGCCGAATGAACTCGCCGAGACTTGCGCAGATGCGCTGGAAAACAATATCGAGTCTGACTTCGTCAAGAAGCTCATCTCACGGCGCAGTCTGCCACCGCCCGCCAACGCCGGTGTTTCCTGGCCGTGGCCGGTTCGCATTTCCGCGATGGGTGTTTTCGCAATTAGTATCAACGGGCAGGCTGCTGATGCGGGCCAGCGCAGCAATGATCACCGATTGAATCTGCTAAAGCTGCTTGCCGCCAACGATGGCAAGGCGCTTAGTGTGCAACGCGTCATCGATGCTTTGTGGCCGGACGCGGAAGGTGACAATGGTCGCAAATCGTTCGACATGGCGCTTTCAAGGCTGCGCAAACTGGTCGGCCTTGATGCAGCATTCCTGATTCAGGAAGGCAAGTTCGTCGCATCCGACAAATTTGTGTGGATCGACACTGCCGCTTTTGTGGCACTCGCCGACCGCGATGTTTCCACCATTGATGTGGCGCTACTGGGGCAACACGCCGACCAGCTCATCAGCCATTACCGGCGCGGGTTTCTGGATGGCGAAGCGCAGGATGTTGCGTGGCAAATCGAGCCGCGCGAGCGCTTCAAGCTGCGCTTTACCCGTGCCGCTGGCGCGGTGTCATCGACGCTTTTCAATCTCGGTCAACATCAGGCGGCAATTCGAACGCTTGAACACGCGCTGGAAGCCGAGCCGCTCGCCGAAACCTTGTATCAAAAACTGATGCAGATTCACGGCAGTCAAGGCAGTCGCGCTGAAGTACTGCGCGTTTATCGCCGCTGCCGCAAGATGCTGTCGGTGCTGCTGTCGGTCAAGCCATCAGCCGAGACCGAAGCTCTGGCGAGCCAATATGGGCGTGCGGATTCTTGAACCGTGTCGTAACGAAATTCGTTTAGTTCGTAATCCCTAGATAAACCACGTTTGCAACGCCAAGTTCCGTCTCGACCCTGCGCGATTTGTC
Organism: Betaproteobacteria bacterium; assembly: GCA_031401935.1. Classification (GTDB taxonomy): domain Bacteria; phylum Pseudomonadota; class Gammaproteobacteria; order Burkholderiales; family Usitatibacteraceae; genus UKL13-2. The sequence continues at coordinate 3,607 of JANNRY010000001.1, forward strand.
ATAATAGTGCCTCATCCTTAGTGATGGAATCGTTGTAGGAGTGCGAAGTTGCGCCAACATCTCAATTGCCCCGGAGGCATGAACAGGTGAACCAAACCTTGATCTCGAATAGCCCAACAAATACAGCCGTCGAGAGCCTGACCGATCTGATCGATTGGCCAACGCGTCTTCATCAGCACGCCATTGGCCTCGTGGCGGTTGTGTTTTTGGCCATCTATGGGCGCGCAGTGTGCCCATTTATCAACGGTATCAAAATACCTGAGCTGCTGGTTAATCTCGGTACGATCTGGATCGCCCAGATCGTGGTGCGGGAACTGCTTTTGCGCCGGTTCGCGACCCCGCCTGCCGGGCGCTCGTATGCGCGCCAGGGTTATCTGGTCGCTGTGGGCAGTTGGTTTATTTGCGGGGTGTTGGCATTGCTGCTGCATTGGGCGCGCTATGACAATTTTCCGCTGGCGAGCCATTTCAAACTGCTGCTTGGCTATTGGATCATCGGTGGCGGACTGCTGGCGCAATGGGAATACGTGATGCTCGAAAACGTAGCCCGCAATCGCGTGGTGCGCTACCTCAATGTCGGCGAGCACCTTGAGCAGATCAATCGGCGGGTGATGGAAGGTTACGTATTGTTTACCCTTGCACCCAGTCTGGCGATGGCATTGACACTGGCCCGCTACAAATTTGAAGGCCTGGTAGATCGCGGGATGGTCATAGAGATGACGTTTCTCGGCGTATTTTGCGTGGCCATGGCGCTGGCGGTGTCGTTCCGGTTTGGGCAAAGTCTGCGTCGTGATGCCAATGCGGTGATTGAAGGCACCAGGCGAATCGAAAAAGGCGAACAAAACGTATTGCTGGATCAAACGCGGCAGGATGAGCTTGGTGCGGTCGCATCGGGCATCAACAAAATGTACGGCGAGCTGGCGGTAAAGAATCAACGCCTCAAGACGCAGATTACTGAAAATGATGCGATGACCCGGGTGTCTTTGGCGATGAGTTCGCTGATGCCGGTCGACACCATTTTGAATCTCATCATGGAGAATTCAAAGCTCGTCACCCGCGCCGAGGCGAGCGCGCTATTGCTGCTGAACAAAGAAACGCGAAAGCTCCGTTTTCATGTCGTCAAAGGCGAGAACGCTGGTGGTCTTGCCGAACTCGAAATTGACGAAGGTGTCGGCATCGCAGGCCATGTGGCTGCTACCGGCAAAGCGCTGCTGGTGGCAGATGCCTACGCAGACCCAAGGTTCAATCGCTCATATGACCAGCAAACGGGCTTTCGTACCCGTTCGTTGCTCACCGTGCCATTGATCACCAAAGGTGAAGTGGTCGGTGTGGTGCAGGTGGCCAACAAGAGCGGCACGAAGGATGGCTTCACCAGCTTTAGCGAAGACGACCAGCGCTTGCTTGAAGCCTTCGCCGCGCAGGCGGCAGTGTCGCTGGAAAATGCGCGCCTCTTGGAAGCCACCAAGAAAATGGCTGACGATTTACGCGTCGCCCTTGAGGCCGAACGCAACCTCACCATCGAGAAAACCAAGATGGGCGCCTACATGCCGCGCAGCGTGGTCGATGCGATTTCAAAAAACCGCGAACAAAAACTGGCGCTTGGTGGCCGCACCGTCATGGCGACGATGTTGTTCTCAGACATCAAGGGCTTCACGTCGTTGTCAGAGCGGCTGCATCCGCAGGAAATCGTTGCCTTCCTGAATGTCTACATGACCGCCATGTGCAAGATCGTGGAAGAAGAAGACGGCGTGGTCGATAAATTTATCGGTGACGCCATCATGGCGGTATTCACCCCTGAAAACTCGAACAACCACGCAGCCGCGGCGGTACGCGCCGGTGTGCGCATGCAACAGCGCCTTCACGAAATCCGGCTCAGCGATGTCAGTATTCGCAATCTGCAAATGCGCGTGGGCATCAATTCTGGCGAGGTTGTCGCAGGAAATATCGGCAGCGAAACCCGCATGGATTACACCGTCATCGGCGACAACGTGAACGTTGCATCGCGTATCGAAAGTGCCTGTCGACCCGATGGCGTGCTGGTCAGCCACAGCACCTGGGCCATGATCAAAGATTCCAGCGAAGCCCGCCAACAATTCACCGCCGAAGCGCAATCACCGATTCAGGTTAAGAACCGCGATCAACCGGTGCTGACGTATTTGATCATTCCGGCCAATGGGGTGGATTGAGCAGCCAAATCTTTAAAACGGTTGGCGAACCAACGTCTTGGTTTGATTCACGCCTGCAAATTCACCCGACGTTATCTGCGTTACGAATTCAATTTTTGCGGCATTACTGATATTGAATCTCACTGTGCCAATCGGATTGGCTTGAAATTTTGCGGCGTCATAAGGCATCCCGAGCCATGCTGTGGCTCTTGTCTGATATAACGTTCCACGAAATTCGGTCCCGCTACGCACCCCGCCAGGCATCACAAACCAGGTCGCGCGCCCGCGACGATCATAGCTAAGCCAGACTGCAAAGAGCTGTGCGCCTTGATCGGCAATCGAAATCCCCCAACCGTTTTCCTCTTCACCGACCCACCACAGATCACCGACATTGATTGGCGAACTTTCGCTCGGTGTCCCAAACGCTAGACGCTGCAATCGTTTTTCACCTGCCACGCCATCGAGTCGATAAGTCATCTCAATTTGTCCGTCCGTCGTGAATCGCAATGTGACTTCACCGACACTCGCGCCCACCACAAACGCGTCCGGCGTGTATTGATCCAATGGTGCGCCGGTCGGTCGATAGACTTGTCCACGAATCACGCTAAAGTTTTCCGACCATACGCCGCCCGGCATCACCAGCCAGATTGGCTCACCAAGCTGGTCGTAAATGTAGAGCGCCACCACCTGCTGCCCGGAACCCGCACGATGCGTGATTGAAACGCCCCAACCATTTTCCAGCGCCCCACCCCACCACATGCCGGTGTAATCTGTGGCCGCACTATTTCGTGC
>JANNRY010000002.1:0-18819 GCA_031401935.1 Betaproteobacteria bacterium
CCTGCACCTGTTGCTCGGCAACGTCGAGCGTCAGCGAGAGCTCGAACTGCAAGGTAATCACCGAAGCCCCGCCGGAACTGGTTGAGGACATCTGCTTCAAGCCCGGCATCTGTCCGAACTGGCGCTCCAGTGGCGCAGTAATGCCGGAAGCCACCACATCGGGGCTGGCTCCGGGATACAACGCGATGACTTGAATGGTCGGGTAATCGACTTCCGGTAACGCTGAGAGCGGTAGCTGTTTATAGCCGAGATAGCCCGCCAGCAGGATCGCGACCATCAGAAGCGAGGTCGCGACTGGCCGCAGGATAAAGAGACGTGACGGATTCATTGCGTAACCCTAGTTTTGCCCGCCTTGCTGGGCGCGCTCCCGCATCTTCTTGCGGAATTCCGCCTTTTGCTCGTCGGTCATGCCCTCCATTTTTTTCCGCAGCGCGGCTTTCTGTTCGTCGCTCATGTCGCGCCAGCCGCCACCCTTGGGCGGTTCGGCCTGTGGAGACGCGGGTTTTGCGACTCCTGCGGGTGCACCTTTGGCGGGACCAGAGGAAGCAGTTGGCGCGGCGGCTTTTTCAGTAGCGGGCTTGCCGGCGGCGGGTGTAGTGGGGGCGACTGATACTCCCGGCGCTGCAGGTGTCGGCGCACTTTGCGCTGCGTCGCCTTTGCCTTGTCGGTTGCCGCGCTTGGAAGGATCGCCACCGCGCGCGCGCGGCACGAATGGGGTGGTGACTTCAACCTTTGCCCCCTCGCGCAGGCGATCAATGCCGTCTGTGACCACCATTTCGCCCGGCTTGACGCCGGATTCAATGGCCACAAAATCATTCTCGACGGCACCCATTTTCACGGGGCGTAAAGAGACCGTTTTGTCTTCCTTGACCACGTATACGATCGTACCCTGCGCGCCGCGCTGGATGGCGGCCATCGGAATAACGGTTGCGTCTTTTTTTGTTTCAACGACCATGCGCACATTCACAAACTGATTGGGGAACAAGAGCCCCTGCGAGTTTGGAAATTGCGCCTTCAACTTGATGGTGCCAGTCGCAGTATCGATCTGGTTATCTACTGTTATCAGCGATCCGACGGCGAGTTTGTTTTTCTGCTCCCGGTCCCACGCGTCTACAGTCAGCTTTTCGCCGGCCTTCAAACGTTGTAATACGCGTTGCAAATTATCTTGCGGAATCGTAAATATCACCGTGATGGGATCGATTTGCGTGATGACAACAAGGCCGAGCGTATCGGAGGAGCGAACAATATTGCCCGCATCCACTTGCCGTAAACCAAGGCGACCGGCAATCGGTGCGCTAACCCGCGTGTAAGAGAGCTGCAGCTTGGCGTTATCAACCTGCGCCTGATCAATTTTTACGGTGCCCTCAAACTGGCGCACCAGTGACTCCTGGCTATCGAGCTGCTGTTTTGCCACAGAATCCTGCGCGAGCAAAACGCGATAGCGCTCAAGATCAAGTTTGGCGTTGTTCAACTGTGCCTGATCACGCGCCAGTTGCCCTTCGACCTGCAGAAGCTGTACCTGTAATGGTTTAGGGTCAATTTCGGCCAGCACGTCACCCACTTTTACCACTTGGCCTTCCTGGAAAAGCACGTTTTGCAACAGGCCATCAACCCGCGCTTTTACAGTCGCCACGCGTAGTGCTGCGACGGTGCCAAGACCGTTTTGCACGACATTGAGATCAGCCATTTTGGCGGGGGTCGCCAGCACCGGCTGAACTCGATTAGGGTCAAAACCGCCGAAGCGACCACCACCAGCGGCTTTGGCGGGCGCACCTGTAGTTCCAGCAGGGGCGGCTTTTGCGGCATCGGCAGATTTGGCGGCATCCGCAGCGGGTTTCATGTACCACCAAATACCTCCGCCGATCGCACCTAAAATCAGCACTACTGCAATGCCTTTGAGCAGTCCATTTCGTTGCGATGATTTCACAAGTGCGCTGTTACGTTGTTCCATGGTTTCTATTTTTCTAGTCAAAGTTCGCGCGCATTACCGGCAGCGGGCAGGCAAGTTTTCGCGAAAATGGGGAATCGAAAGGAATCAGAAAATGTAACGATATGCATCTGATTGTGCAGGATTTGACAGCCTTGGAACCATTTGATTTGTCACCGAATATTGTCTAATTGTAACGAAATGCAAGCGGCTAGCCTTGGAGCGGATTCACCGATCGGGCGAACGTCGGCGAGCGGCGGTGCAGTGTTGCCTGCTCGAATGCGTACGCCAGACGAATCAAGGTTGGCTCGCTCCACGCCGTACCGACAAACGACATACCGCACGGCAAGCCCGACACATGTCCCGCTGGTACCGTTACGTGCGGATAGCCAGCGACGGCTGCGGCTGAACTAAAGCCGCCGCCGCTCGCATCGCCCTTGATGAAATCGGTCAGCCACGCCGGACCACCAGACGGCGCCACCATTGCATCGAGCTTATGCTCCTTCAACACTTTGTCGATTCCCTCGGCGCGTGAATAGAGCAGATTGTTGGCAAGCGCATCCAGATACTCTTTGCTGTCGAGGCTACCCTTCAACTCTGCGCGCAGAAAATGTTCTTGCCCAAAAAATGGCATCTCTTTCGTGTGATGTTTTTCGTTGAAGTCGATGATGTCCTTCAGCGTTTTGATATTTGACCCCGGCGCAAATTCGGCAAGATACGCCGCCATGTCGGCCTTCAATTCGTAAAGCAAAACTTCGTATTCAGTTTGGCCATATTTGCCGATGTTAGGTAGCTCGACAGGATCAACGAGTGTTGCGCCCTTGGCCGTGAGGACTCTCAGCGCGGCTTCCACAACAGCGGACACAAGATCGTTACGCCCACCGAAATTGCTGCGCACGACACCGATGCGCGCACCCTTCAATCCATCGGCATCAAGAAATTTTGTGTAGTCCAGTGCTTTCATCAACGGATCGAGCGTGGCCACATCACGTGCATCAGCACCCGCCATGGCCGTCAACAATGCTGCTGCATCGGCAACGGTACGCGTCATCGGTCCGGCTGTATCCTGTGAATGTGCGATGGGGATAATGCCGTTGCGGCTGATCAAACCAAGGGTGGGCTTGATGCCGACCAAGCCGTTGATGTGCGCTGGTGACGTGATGGAGCCATCGGTCTCGGTACCAACCGCAACGGCAGCCAAACTGGCTGCAATGGCCGCCGCGGAACCCGAGCTTGAGCCACTGGTGTTGCGATCCAACGCATACGGATTCTTGGTCAAGCCGCCGCGCGCACTCCAGCCGCTCGTCGAACGGGTGGAGCGCATATTTGCCCACTCGCTCAGATTGGTTTTGCCGAGGATGACCGCGCCAGCTTCACGCAATTTAGTCACCAGAAATGCGTCGCGCGGTGGCTTTGCACCCAGCAATGCCAACGACCCTGCGGTAGTCTGCATTTTGTCTGCGGTTGCGATATTGTCTTTCAACAAAACAGGAATGCCGTGCAAGGGACTACGCGGACCTTTTGTTTTACGTTCTGCATCGAGTGCTTTGGCAATCGACATCGCGTCTGGATTTAACTCAATGATCGAATTGATGCGTGGCCCGGCTTTGTCGATGGCACTGATACGCGCCAGATACAGCTTCAGCAGTTTCTGCGAGGTGAGTTTGCCGGATCGCATCGCAGCCTGTAGATCGGCCACGTTCGCTTCAACAATATTTAGTCCCCGCATTTGTGTTGTGCCTGTCGCCATTGCTGACCCATTGCCGCCACCCCCAATTGCACCAGCCAGCGCACTCAGGTGCATGAAGTCCCTACGATTCATTTTCACGTGTCCACATGGATTCGATGACACAAGTATAGCGGCGATGCATGAAGCAGCAGGAGCCACCGCAGACTTGACGGCAGCGAGCGCAGCACCTACTCTCAATGCATGATCGAACTCAATCTCTCAGCATTTGAAGCCCGCGTGCTCGGCGTGCTCGCTGAAAAAGCCTTCCTTACACCGGACGTTTATCCGCTTTCACTCAATGGTGCCGTGAACGCCTGCAACCAGCTAAGTAATCGCGAGCCGGTAATGAGCCTCGGCGAAGAAACAGTCGAATCGTCCCTCACCCGTTTGCAGCAAAATAATCTCGCGCAAACGTATTATCCAGCTGGAAGTCGCGTAGCGAAGTATCAGCATCGCCTGAATGAAGTTTTTTCACTCGACGACGCCAAGCTTTCCTTGGTCACGTTGCTGCTGCTGCGTGGCCCGCAGACCTGCGGCGAATTGCGTCAACGCACCGCGCGCATGTATCCGTTCGCATCGACGGAAAGTGTTGAGCGTTCGCTGGAAGACCTAGCCGCAAACGACCCGCCGCTTGTCATGCAATTGGCGCGCGCGCCCGGCACAAAGGAATCGCGCTGGGCGCATTTACTCTCGGGCGCGATGGCGGTAGAGCGGCAGGAGATTGCGTCAGGAATGAACATCGGCGGTGGCGTCGTGGAAGGTGCGGGCGATGATCGCATCGCGCATCTTGAAGCGGAGGTGGCTTCGTTGCGGCGCGAAGTGACTTGGCTGACGGATGAGTTGGCGAAGTTCAAGAAGCAGTTTGAGTAGTGGACGTTCGCCTAGCAAATTACGAAACTCTAGCATTGGCGGATGTTTCAGGCTGAAATGCTCCTGAAAGGCTCGCCAATGCTAGAGTTTATCAATTTTTCTCAGGTGTAAAGCCAGCATACACGACACTCTTCACGACATTACCTGCCATGGTATACAGTCACGCCAGTTTCAAATCATCTCACCCTTGTCATGAAAAACCTCCACGAAAAAATCCAGCGCGACGGCTTTTGCTTCGTCGCCTCAGCTGATACACGTCCGCTTCTGGGCACCCTGCCCGACTGGTCGGCTTTCGAAGCCAGTTGGAACGATATGCCGCTGGACACTTACATGGCCGATGGTGGTCGCTATCGTCGACGTCGTCACGCGACGTTAAGCGTTGCAGCGGATTCCAACGAAGCAAAGCTCGAAGCACATCAGCCGCATTATCAAAGCCTCGACTACAACAGTCTCAACGGTGGCGTCGCGCGACATTTTGAACCAATGCCGAGGAGCCTCATTGAGGGTGCAAGCATGTCGGCGCTGTTGTCGCTTTGCGTCACGGTATTCGGTGATCTTTTGCCGGGTCGTTCGTGGCATGTGGAAGTACACCAGTTCCGCATCGAGGCTGTTGCGCAACAGCAGGGCATGCCGACGCCGGAAGGTGTGCACCGCGACGGCGTGCATTACGTGTTGGTGTTGATGGTGAAGCGACACAATATCGCCGAGGGCACGACAACGATTCACGATACCGCAGGCCGTCAATTGGCGAGTTTTACGCTCACACAGCCACTCGATATGACTCTGGTTGACGATGAACGTTGCCTGCACGGTGTGACACCGGTGATGCCGATTGATCCTGCCAAGCCAGCGTATCGGGATGTACTGGTCGTCACGTTTCGGGCAACGTAAACGACTAAAATCCACCCAATTTAATTCTAGGAATCACCATGAAATATCTGCACACGATGGTCCGCGTAAATGATCTTGCCGCTTCGCTCGACTTTTATTGCAACAAGCTCGGCCTCACACTCACGCGAAGAAATGAATATCCGAATGGTCGCTTCACACTGGCGTTTGTGTCGGCACCGGGCGATGAGGCTGCTGCCGTCGAATTGACATACAACTGGGACAAGGAAGAATTGGGCAGTGCGCGCAACTTTGGCCATGTGGCATATGCAGTCGATGACATTTATGCGCTCTGCCAAAAATTGATGGATGCAGGCGTCACGATCAATCGCCCGCCGCGCGATGGGCGAATGGCGTTTGTGCGCTCACCGGACAATATCTCAATCGAGCTATTGCAAGCAGGGTCACCATTGCCCCCGCAGGAGCCTTGGACGTCGATGCCAAACACGGGAGTCTGGTAAGACTTTCCGGCTACTCCGCAAGCATGCTGGTCAGCGCCTGCTTGTTGGCTTCAAGCGCGACAAGTTGTACGCCGTCTTTGTGCGTGAATGACGCCGCCAAGCGCTGGCCGGCTAAATTCTCAGCATTGACGACTTCGATACTGAAGCCAAGATTTTCTTTGCCCCAGACTTCCGGTGAGTTCCATTTTCCGTGTGCTGAGTTCGGCAATCTAAGCGCCTTGGTCTCGCCGGGTAGCAATGGTGCGGCGCTTAACTTGTAATTAATGTCGTCACTGAACAATATCTTCCCGGTCGCAGATTCGGTGGCGGTTCCATGTAAATACAAATAGCTGAGCGGGACATCGCTGCCGTTTTTCACCTTGAAATCCATCACGCTCATTTTTTGTGGCCCGATACTATTGAAGCGCAGCGTGGGCTCGATAATTTCGATGGGGGCAAGAATCCCCTTGGTGCTGGCTTTTTCCTCGCGCAGCTTAATCAGCCGCGTAATTTCGGCCTCGATAACGGCAAGCTGTTTGGTGGCTTCTTCACTCTTTCGCTTCTTGCCAGCCTTGATGATCTCGCGTCCGGTCATGCCGTGGACAATCGGCATGAGCTGATCTGCCAATTGTTCAGGGCTTTTGGTCGCTGATATTTTTTTCAACGCACCGAGGATGCCACCCTCGAAACCAATGCTGACATTGGAGATCGCCAGCACCAGCAAGGCCTCATCGAGCCGCGCCACTTCATCGGGCTTGGCGGTTTTCTTGATTGTGGCAAGGCTGGTTTCAAACGCTTTCTCGTTTGAGCCGTCGAGCTTACGGTCCAGCCCGGACGAGCAGGCAACCAGTGCCAGAGAAGCAAGGATCGGGAAGAAAAGTTTCATTTGACGCGTTCCCCTCTGATGAATTATGCGCGCCACCGAAGACGAGCTTAGGTCTGCGCTGGAATTATCACTCCATGCTGGCCCAGTAACGCCTCAAGGTGATGACTTTCCATGGCGGGGCGGCAGAAGTAGCCCTGAAATTCATCGCAACCTTCGTCGCGCAACGACTTGAATTGATGTTTATCCTCAACACCTTCGGCCACCACTTTCATCGACAAGCCGTGCGCCATTGCGATCACGGCGCGGGTGATGGCGAGGTCGTCACGATTGTGCGGCAAATCCTTGACGAAGGATCGATCAACTTTAAGAATATCCACCGGCAACTGTTTCAGATAAGAAAGCGACGAATAGCCTGTCCCGAAATCATCGATGGAGAGCCGCACACCGAGCGCGCGCAGAGTATTCAGGCGCATGATGGCGTCATCCAGATTCTTCATCACTGCGGTCTCGGTAATCTCGAGTTCGATCATCGCCGGATCGGCCCCACTGCTACGCAATGCTTCGGAAACCAATTGCACAAGCCCTGGATCGGCAAGTTGATTGGCGGATAGATTCACCGCAATCGAGAAACGTGGCAGCTTTGCGTCTTGCCATATTTTCGATTGTCGGCACGCTTGCTCAATAACCCACTTTCCAAGCGGAATGATGAAATTGCTCGACTCGGCGATGGGAATGAATCGGTCCGGGCCCAGTACGCCAAGCGTTGGATGGTGCCAACGAATCAGCGCCTCAACGCCCAGCATTCGACCCGAACTGAACTCTATTTTTGGTTGGTAGTACAGATGGAATTCATTATTTTGAATTGCCTGTCGCATGCCTTTTTCAATTTCAAAACGCTCAAGCGCAGTCTCGCCAAGTTCGGCAGAATATTCGTTGACGCGATTGCGGCCCAGTTCCTTGGCCCGATACATGGCCATATCAGCATTCGCGAGCAGCGCCGAGACGTTATCGCCATCAGCAGGAAAAACCGAAATACCAATGCTGGCTGTTACCTTGACCTCATGGCCCTGAAGCTGCGTCGGTTCACTGACCGCGGCGAGAATTTTTGCTGACAGCAGTTGCAGGCTCGACCGGTCTGCCACGGATTCAACCATCACTACAAACTCATCGCCGCCAAGACGTGCGACCAAATCGCTCTCACGAATGCTGGCTCGCACCCGACGGCCGATTTCGCGCAGCAATTGATCACCGGTAGGATGGCCGAGTGTGTCGTTGATGGATTTGAAGTTGTCGATATCGATGAATAAAATCGCAAGCCCCTCCTTGCTGCGCTGCGATTTGGTGACAGCATGTTGAAGGGTATCGCTCAACGAAGCCCGGTTCGGCAATCCAGTGAGCGAATCGTGTGTCGCCATCTCCTGAATGGTGCTTAGCGCATTCGTCAATTCTTCGTTGGACCGCACAATGCGTGCCCGCATATCGCTGATGCGCGAACCGATCAATGCGAACGACGGCAGCAGCAAAGCCAGCCACACCCATTGATACCACTCGAGAAGTACATCGACCTTATCCGGTTTGAAGTTCATCATCAGGTTGATGACGAGCGCATAACCGGCCAGCATGAACAACGTGGTTGTCGTGAACTCGCGCGATTTAAAGCGAAAAATGCCGAACAGCATCACCACGAAGCACCAGACCAATACCAGACTGCGGTCCCGTTCAAAGTGGTAGGCGACGAACATGATCACCGCGATCGCAGACAGCGTCTGCGCCAGCGTAAGGCTGGGGTCAGAGAAACGATTATTGTGGTTCAGCGCGAAGACTACATAAAAACCAAGGTTCACCACTACCACCAGCGCTACGCTGCCGAGCAAGCCTGGCATGCCAATCAACTTGATGGTGTACGCCAAAAACAACAATAGCAACGCAACGCCATAGCCTGCGACTGCCAGTAAAAAAATGCGGACGCGCAGTTCCTGGTTGGAGTTGCCCGTAATTCTTTTTAAGATGGCGATGGCAGGACCTTTTCTTTTATGACAACAGATCGCGAATATTACTGTGCAGTGAAAGTGCAATGAAAGAATAACAGGGATTGGCAATCGCAAAGATGCTTTGACACTATTTCACACACGTCACACTCTCCGCCATAGGGGTAAGTCCCCTATTAATCGGCAGTAATCGCGGTTGCGGGATTGACCTTGCTGCGTCATACGCCTATGTTGGAACTGTGCTTGGTTTCTAAAAAAAAATTGACGAATTTGGACGCTCCGATGAAACGACAATTGCTGTTGGCTATTTGGGCGTTAGCCTGCCTGCCCGTATTCGCACAGGATTTGCCGGTGTATACGGATGCGCTCGCGAATGGCTTTCAAGATTACAGCTATTGCCCGATGGTCAATCAGGCTGCGACTGCGCAGGTTCATAGCGGCACCAACTCAGTAAGTTGGCAGCCACAAACGTACTGCGGCTTGAGTTTTGCGCGTCCCGCCCCCGTTGTTAGCACTGCCACCTATAGCGGCTTGAGCTTCTGGCTGTGGTGCAGTAACGATTGCGCGCGCCCATTGTTTCTTTCGTTTCAGAATGGCGCACCCGAACTCGTTAGCGTTTCTCTCACCAATGCCTACCCCGGTGGAGTGCTGCCCGCAATGCAGTGGACGCAAATCACCATCTCGCTAGATGCCGGCAGCCCCTGGGCGCTGGCACCAAATGCAAATGCGGTGTTTGATCGTTTCAATTTGCAGGATCAGGCCAATAGTCTTCCGGCCTCGAACACGATGTTTATCGACGACATTCAACTCATCGCACGTGGCGCTGGCCCGCCGCCGGGCGGTCCACCTGTGCTGCTGCCGCCTGCTTCCCCCGCCGTTCTTGCCGCACCGCTGTCAGTGGCAAGCATTACGGTCAATGGAGCAGCAGGCAGTCAATTCACATGGATCGACAGCACTGGCAACACGCGCCTGGCCCATATGGCAACGGGAACGGGCGGCGCAAACAAGGGCGGCATCCTGAACCAGTTTGCGTATCAACTGGCCAATAACAGCACCCGCACCGTCACCAGATCGCCGACCGGTGCAGGCGGCTTTGGCTATATCGTTTCGCATCTGGAAACTGCCGCCCTGGCAATTAATAATGGCGAAGACGATTCACCGCTAGGCCCGCCGGTGAATGACAACCTAAGCGGCGCAACGCAGACCGTTTTTACCGGGCGACATCATGCGCTGCACACCTACACGCTCAATTATCCGCGCTGGGGACGCAATGCCATGATGGTGGCCACCAAGTACAACATGCCGGTGACGGTGGGATGGGTATTTGCGACCGGGCGCAATCATCCGCTGTGGTCGGTGAGTTTTGATTTGACGCAAATACCTGCCAACGCTGTTTCTGCAGATACGCGGGCACCGTATGGCGACATGAATTTTGACGGCACCACCGGTGAAGGTACGCCGGGTGGCGGCATCGTGGACGGCGTTGGCTGGGGAGATTTGTACAAATTTCGCAGCACAGGCGTGCCATTCACATTGAACAGCGCGTGGACGTGGAATACGGCCAACACCATTCCGCACAATATGTTGTGGGGCCAAACGACGGATAGCGAAATGGGTATCGTACTCACCCAACCGATTGCGCAACAGGATGCGGGTGGATACTTTGGCCTCAATAAATGGAATCTCACAAGCGCGGCTGGCATCGCATGCCCGACTGCGCCTTCGGTCATGCCGTGCGACTTTACGTGGCCCTATCAGTCGATCAATTATTCTTTCGGTGGTTTCAACGACGCGACCCAATCCAAGCGCCTCGCCTGGGGTGCAAATTTCGGCTATCTCGGCCAGACAAATTATCCGGACAGGCCAACCAACGCGAACCGCTCGGGCCACCCGCGCAAAAGCTACAGCACTTACATCGTGCTCGATGCGCACAGCCGCACGCCAACCGACATTCAGGTGTCGCAAATGGAAACGCGACAACTGAGCAGTGTCGCGGCGACGGTGGGAACGGTTGCGACCAACGGCCCGGCAGGGATTGGTCGCGTGGACTTGGTCACCTATCAGCCAAGCGGCTTTGATCCGATTTTCGATGCATGGACATTCACGACCAACGCTAATAATCTCACTGCGACGTTCACCACAGCGGCGCCGTACAAACTGCACAATCCGCTTGTCATTGTGCGCGGTTACAATCTCGCGATAGCGCCTTCACAGGTAAAAATCGGCGGTGTCACGCTCACGCCTGACATCGACTACTACGCCTCGGTACTTACCGGCCGCAGCGAACTTTGGCTGACACTGCGTGGACAATTTCAAGGCACCACCAGCCTTGAAGTGGTCGGCGTTGCCGTGGGTGGTGCGGCAACGTTGCTGACGGTGCAGTCAAGAAAAATCCACGGCGGCGCGGGAACATTTGATCTGCTCATCGATAAAACCAAATTGATCAATGACACCGTGACGGTCGAGCCGCGAACAATCGGCAGCGGACATGTAATCGTCTTCCAGTTCGATCAAGCCATCACCATTCCTGGCACGGCGACAACGACCAACGGCGCAGTCACTGCCACCGTCCATGTCGGCCAAGAGGTGCAGGTGACGATTACAGGTGTCGCAGACAATTCGCGGGCGACGGTTTCACTTGCGGGCGTGAATGGAAACGTGGCCGCGACCGTATCGCTGGGTTTCCTCATTGGCGACGTCAACAATACGCGGTCAGTGACCGCGAGTGACATCAGCGGCGTGAAAGCCCGCTCCGGGCAGACAACGACTGGCGCAAATGTTCAGTTCGACGTGAACGCTACCGGCAGCATTAATTCTTCCGATATTTCTGCGGTAAAAGCGCGGTCGGGATTGGTGTTGCCTTAGAAAAAAACACAACCACAAGCACTGGTGCGGATTACAGAGCAAAAAGTGCCCACAAGGCTCATGGATAAACAATCTAGCTTGTTGGGAATTTCTCGAACTTAAATACCGTTCGCCTTGAGGTCTCGAAGGGCTAAGTGGGCCACGTTAAATCAGCAACTTAGCTCATCGGTGCTTCGATACCTAAGCGCGAACGGAGGTATTGAGAAATTCTCCCGTTACTGACGCGCCACAGATGTAGCCACGTTCACAGCAACCCCTGCGGCCTGCACCTTTCTCTGCCTGCGCGCGGACACCCAACCAATAAGTTTTTTTATCATGCGATAAATAAACCGCAAAAATAGCAACGCCATAAATACTTCGGCCAACGTAATTGCGAACGCCGTAAACGCATTCCAGCGCAACCGGCGCGCGTGAAATTTAGCAATGGCACCATCGCGAGCAATCTCAATGCTGTCGTAAAACGTCGGCACGACCAACAAGGTGAGAATGGTGGAAGTGATCGTGCCGCCGATAATGGCGATGGCCATCGGCCGATAGAATTCACCGCCCTCCCCCATACCGATTGCCACCGGCAACATGCCCGCGATCAGCGCGAATGTCGTCATCAAAATCGGGCGCAAACGCACCCGTCCGGCGTGCATCAGCGCGTCTTCGCGGCTCACACCCTGTGCTTCTTCTTTGCGAGCGCAATCGAGTAGCAGGATCGCGTTTTTCGCCACCAGCCCCATCAACATGATGATGCCGATAAAGCTCATCAGGTTCAGTGTGCTCTTGGTGATTAACAAAGCGAGAACGACGCCGATAAGGCTCAAGGGCAGCGACAGCATGATCGGAAGCGGTGCTGTGAACGAGCCGAACTGAATCACCAGCGTGAAATACATCAGTCCGATACCCAACAACAGGGCAATGCCCATCTCGGTAAACACTTCGCTTTGGTCACGCGATGCACCACCAAGTTCGAGTCCGTAGCCTGCCGGGAAATCGATCTGCTTGGCGATCTTCATGGCGTCCGCGGTCACTTCGCCAGGCGAGCGTCCCTGCGCGTTGGCCGAGACGGCAATCATCCGCTTACCGTCCGAGTGTTCGATCTGCGCGGGGCCTTTGCCCATGGTGACGGTGGCAATCTGATCTAGCGGCACCATCATATTGCTGCCCGCCACGGCAATCGGCAGATGTTCGATATTGGCCGCGTTAACGCGATCATCCGGATGCAGCCTGACCGCGACATCGCGCGATTCACCTGTCGGGTCTACCCAGTCCCCTACTTCAACACCGGCAAACGCCACACGCAACGCCTGCGCCGTATCACCAACCGATATACCAAGCGAGTTCGCCAGCCCACGATTGAGCTCGATCCGCAGCTCATCCTTCGGGTCCTGCTGTGAAAGGCCGACATCCACCGCGCCGGGCACCTTGGAAAGTTTCTCCATGAAGTCTCCGGTAATGGCCATCAGCCGACGCGAATCCGGTCCCGAAAATAGAATCTGCACAGGTTTTCGTGCACCCATATTCAAATCATCAAGTACCGTATATTCGGCACCAACAATCTGCAACATGAGTTTGCGAAGATCGACCGCTATCTCGCTGCCCGAGCGCTGCCTCTTGGTGCTCTTGCCGATGTCAACGTACACCCGTCCCCCGCCAGCATTCACGGTGCTGTTGGTCGCGACTGTTTCGGGCATCGAGCGTGCCAGCTCTGCGGCTTTCTCGACCTTCAAGCGCGCGTATTCCAGACTGGCACTAGATGGAATGCGCACCTCAATGGCGATAGCATCGCCATCCGCTTTCGGCAGGAAACTCGAGCCGCCCACAGTGGCCTGTAACACCAAGGCACCAACGAACGTCAGGCCGGCAATCGCAGCCATCGAGCGGCGGTGGTGCAACGCCCATGCGATCACGTTTCCGTAGCGATTGGACTGATGATCGAACCAGATATTGAATTTCGACAGCCAGAGACTCAAGCCCGTTTGGGGACGGTCCCGATAGCCGATCGGGTCACCCCAATAAGCCGACAACATCGGGTCGAGGGTGAATGATATGAATAGACTGACGAGCACCGATGTCGCGACGGTCAATGCAAACGGCCGGAACCATTCGCCCGCGCCGCCGCCCATAAAGGCCACCGGGATGAACACCGCGATGATCGAGAACGTGGTGGCCGTTACTGCCATGCCGATTTCGGCCGTGCCGGCACTGGCTGCTGTGCGCCGATCCGCACCCATTTCCATATGGCGGACGATATTTTCACGCACCACGATAGCGTCGTCTATCAACACGCCAATGGCCAGCGAGAGCCCCAGCAAGGTCATAAAGTTAAGCGTGAAGCCGCAGGCCCACACCGCAATAAATGCGGCGATGACCGAGGTCGGCAAGGCCAGCGCGGTGATGAGCGTGGAGCGCCATGAATTAAGAAACGCGTACACCACAAAGATCGTCAGCACCGCGCCGAATAGCAGCGCCTCGATCACGTTGGTCAAACTGCTTTGTGCGTTCTTGCCGCCGTCCTGTGTCACTTCAAGCTTGGTGCCCTTTGGTAATGTCTTGTTGATTTCCTCAACGATTTTGCGAGTCTTGTTGGCCACCGTGACGGTACTGGCATCACGCGAACGGGTCACAGAGATGCCGACGTTCGGCAGACCATTGCGCAGGCTGAACCCAGCGAGTTCCGCAAAGCCATCGGCAATGGTCGCGACCTGACCGAGCCGCACTAATTCACTGCCGCGACGCTTCAATACGATCTGCTCGAACTCGGCCGGCGACTCGATGCGACCAACGAGGCGAATGCTCTGCTCGTCGAGCGGCCCCTTCACGCGCCCGACCGGCGCGGTGGTGTTCTGTGCGCGCAGCGCAGCGACGACTTCGGTCACCGAGACGTTGAATTCGCGCAATTTCTCCGCCCGCAACAACACCGAAAGCTCGCGGCGCAGCGAGCCATTCACGTTCACCGTCGCGACGCCGTCGATGGCGCGGAATTTGTCGGCTAGAACGTCTTCGGCCAGCCGCGAAATTTCTGCGTGCGTTTGTACCGACGACGACAGCGCCATCTGCATGATCGGTTGTGTGCCCGGATCAATGCGCCGCAGGATGGGTTCGCGCATTTCGATCGGCAGTTTGTGCCGCACCGAGGCGATCGAGTTGCGGATTTCATCGGACGCTTCGATCATGTTCTTCTTGAAATTGAAGATGATCACGATGCTGGCCGAACTCTCTCTGGCCGTTGATTGGATCTGATAGACCTGCGAAATACTTTGCAATGACTTTTCAACGCGATTGATGATTTCGCGTTCCACCGTTTCCGGCGATGCGCCCGGGTAGGGGATGTTGACGACGATCACCGGCTGTTCTACGTCGGGATTCTGATTGACACGTAAATTCTTGAGCGCCATCAGGCCCAACACCATCAGCATGATGATAATGACGACCGTGGTGACGGGCCGCTTGATACTGAAATCGGATAGGAACATGGCTTATTTCCCTTTTGCAGCTACTGGTGTGGGTGCGGGTGCGGGCGCCACAGGCGTGGCCGCGGGTGGTGCAGCGCCACCAGCGGTGCTCAGCGCAACTACCTGCCCGTCTTTCAATGTCGCTGCCGGATAGCGAATCACGCTGTCGCCCTCGGCCACGCCGCTGACCACGACGAAATCCCCGCTGCGCAGATCGCGTTCACCGAGGACGATGGTCGTTTTCTGGAGTTTTTTATCTTTCATGCGCCATACGGATGCGGTGTCGCCATCGCGTACCAGTGCGGTCGCTGCAATGGTGAGGCTGGTCCTGCTGGCCGCTTCGATGCGGCCTTCGGCATACAGCCCGGCCAGCTTCGGCTGCTTTTCGCCCGCAAAATCCACCAGTACCTCGACCTGACGGGTGGTGGCGTTGGCCGAGGGATTGACACGCCGAACCTTGCCGATAAATTCCTGCTCGCCATAGCCGTTGACCCGAAATCCGACCGGCTGCCCCGCTTTGATGTCGCCAATATTGTCGGCAGACACCATGCCTTCGAAACGCATGCTAGCCGGGTCGATCACCTTGAGCAGTTCCTTGCCAATCTGCGCGGTATCGCCCGCGGAAACCTTGCGGTCGCTGACAATGCCATCGAACGGCGCACGTGCCTCGGTGCGGTGCAATTGTTGGCGTGCCTGCACCGCGCGCGCCTTGGCACCCGCCAGATCGCTCTGCGCATTATTGCGGCGCGTTTCAGCATCCTCTAGCGCCTGCGTGGACACCATGCCGGAGGTGCGCAGCGTTGTCATCCGCTGGAACTGGCGCTCAGCTTGCACGAATGCCTGATCCGCCGAACGGGTTGATGCTTCAGCGGAGGCCAAACTGTCGCGGATGGAGGTGTCGTCCAGCCGCACTAACAAGTCACCGCGGCGCACGTTATCGCCATTTTCCTTCAACACCTGCAGCACCACCGCCGATACTTCAGCGCGCAGATCGGCGCGACGCTCCGGCTGCACGGAACCCGTGATTGAGGGGCCCGAAGCGAGTGCGTTGTTGCGCACCGTGAGCAAATCCTCGGGTGAAATCAGCAATGGTGCCGTTGCCACCGTGGCAGCGGCTGACTTGTCAGTTTTTTCCGGGCCTTTGCTGCATGCGGCAAGGGTTGATGCAACGAACAGGGCAATGATGGTGTGGCGAAACATGGCGTAACTTCCAAAATAGAGTGTGATTGAAGCACTACAGCCAAAAACGACATTGAGACATGACGAAATCAGGACTTTGGCTGACGCGGTGCTTGCAGGTTCCCAACGAGGCGGGTTGACATAGCTAAAACCGGCGCTCGCGGGCAGATATTATCCGCTTCCCGCGCCCTCCATGTGTCAGATTGTCACCATCCCTGAGCGCACTACCAGCCAGCGGAAGTTTGCCGGTACGCAGCAGCGTCGGCAACGTTGTTGCGACGATTCGACCGCAAACAGGGACGAACAGCAGAAATACAGGATGCGCGAGCCTTCGAGCCTTCGAGCCTTAGAACCTCAGGGCATCGATTTACGAGTATTGGCGACCGCAAGGAAAATTTCCCGCAGGAAAACGATCAGGCTACCGATGAACGCGAGCATTGCCATTACAAAGAGCAGCCCGACAAATTTGGCGAGATTGACCGACATAAAGGCATCGATGAACGCCACGATGATCAGCAGGCCCACAAACAACGCACAAAATACGGCACAAGCAACCGCAAAATAGATCAGTCGCAAACGCTGGCGCAGATTATCGAGCTCGTCCTCGGCAGGTTTCAACGCCTCAAGACCGAGTTCGTGCAACTTGTCCTCAAGCACACGAATACGATCGACGATGCGTGCGAGGCGGTTGGCCAGCACGCCCATCAGCGTACCGACGGCCGTAAGCAGAAATACCGGCGCAATCGCTAACGTGATGACGTGGGTAATTTGATTGATGTCGGTTTGCGGAAACATGCGTGGCTTCGGGTTGAGGTGATCGACAGCGCGCTAATCAATTATTTTGCGTGCAATCTCGCAATGGTCTCACGATACGGCTTCAAGCCAGCCGCGAGCAAGACAATAGCAACGAGGCAAGCCAGCGTGCCGACGATCAGCATCGACCATTTGAGCGCGAGATCATTAGCGAACACGTAGTCCGTGACCAGCGCCACCGCCGTCGGCCCGACACCGAGACCGATCAGATTAACGATGAACAAATACACCGCCGCCGTCTGGCCGCGCATCTGGTTGGGAACGATGGCGACAATCGCCGCAGGGGCCGCACCGAACGGCATCCCGAGGGCAAATACAGCCGGCACCATCAGGAAAGCCGCGAGCGCGCCCGTGCCAGCCAACAGGTAAACGCCGCCGATAATGGCGATGCAAGCTGCGAGGATGCCCACGCGCAGCGCCGCATCGGTCTTGCCTTGCTTGAGCCAGCGATCCGTCAGCCAGCCGCCAAAGAGAATGCCGAGGCAGCCGAACACCATCACGATCAGCCCGTAAATAACGCCGACATCGCCGGCCTTCCAGCCAAACGTGCGGATAAAAAAGCTCGGCACCCACGCCGCTGTGCCGTACGAGCAAAACGCCAGCATCGCGAAGCCCAGGTTATGGCAGAGCACGGTGCGCCGATTGCGCCACAGATGTGCAACCACCTCGCCAAAGGGCACGCTGACGCCCGCTCCCACGCCCTCACGCGCGGGTTCCCGCACCAGCAAGAACGCAAGACTGAACACGATGCCGCTGATACCGAGCACGAAGAACACCATCTGCCACGGACGAACATCGCCGACCAGCGGCAACGTCACTGCGCCTTGCGAGACCGCGAACTGGATCACCAGCCCGCCGACCAAAAAGGCGATGCCCGAACCGAGATAAATACCCATCGAATACACACTGATCGCGGTCGCACGTTTTTCAGGCGGGAAGTAGTCGGCGATCATCGAATACGCAGCGGGTGACAGTGTTGCCTCGCCGACACCGACGCCGATGCGAAACAGGAACAATTGCCAGTATGAACTTGCCAGCCCGCACAGCGCCGTCATAAAACTCCAGACCACCACGCCGCCCGCGATCAAGCCGCGACGATTCCAGCTATCGGCAAGTCGCCCGAGCGGGATGCCCAGAATCGTATAAAAAATCGCAAACGAAAAGCCCATCAGCAGGCTCATCTGCGTATCGCTGATCCCCAGATCGCGCCGGATCGGGCCGACCAGCAGATTGAGGATCTGTCGATCCACAAACGAAAACACATACGCCACCATCAAAATCGCCACCACCAGCCACGGATAGGCCATCGATTTCGCGTGCCCGCTATCGGTTGTATTCATCGACCACTTCTCCTCGTTGATTTCCGCTGCTATCCGCGCGTGCGCGCGGTGCTTTGTGTTTGAGACATCTTAGCGGGAATTAGCGACGTGAGGGTTTGTGCGGGTGCGGGGTGGGACCGTGTGAAATTGACAAACACTAGCATTGGGGCAGCGCTTCAGATGTTTTTAGGCTGTAAGCCGCACGGGATGGCGATCTACGTTTGAAGCGAATGAATCCTCGAACTGTCTCCCCGGCGAACAACCACAAGGGTTGCGCCGGGACGGGGCCTAAGTTTGCCTGCATCGTTACCGATTGCGGTGGTGTAACGGCGTTGCTAGACTGGTGTTTGTTAACAATCATTTAGCAGAGTAATTGGGCTTGCATTAACGCTGAAAAACACGATTCTGTTATGTCTGTCCGCACACACAGTTTTTGCGTGAAAGCATTTGATTGCGAGTGTGATTTCTGCATTTTTCAGCAATGATAGGGAGCGACGCGGAATGTTATGCGGATGCTGTGCTCACTAAATTG
>JANNRY010000003.1:0-9183 GCA_031401935.1 Betaproteobacteria bacterium
CACCTATCCGTGGCAAAGGGAGACCCATTGGCATCCGGTGACGTCACAAGCTGGCGGCTTGCTCGCACGGCGCAAAGAGCATCCACTGCTCGGCTACCGACTCGCGCAGCATGAATTCACTTGGGAGAACGTGCTCGATACCCAACAATATCCTGCACTGGCAGATCACGTTGTAGGCGAGGCAACTGTTTTTCCCGGTTCTGGTTTTGTAGAGCTGGCCATTGCGGCTGCGCTCAAAACTTTTGGTGGCGATAACGCGTCCATTGAGGAACTTGAAATTCGTTCACCGTTATTATTGAGCGACGAACATTCAAAAGTTGTGCGTGTTTCTGTAGATCCTGCTGATGGAGGCTTTACCGTTCGCGCACGTGAGCTTGGTAGCGAAGAAGCCTGGAATGTTCATGCAGTTGGCCGACTCTTGCGTGAGCCTAATCGCCACGTCTTTGATGAACAATGCTTGGCACTTCCGGCGCGCGCGCCAGATTTTAATGCCGACATTCATCTCGGCATGACGCTGGCGGCGGGATTGCGTTACGGCCCGGCATTTAGCGCAATCGATCACGGATGGGTCAATGGACGGGTTGCCGTTGCTGTCTTGTCGCTGCCCGCGACAATAGAAAGTGACGTCGCGCAAACCCATTTACATCCAGCTCTGCTCGATTGTACCTTCCAGTTAATCATTCAATTGCTGCGTGAAGATCCGTCTTCACAGGATGCTGTGCGTAGCGGTCTTACCTTTGTGCCGACTCGCATTGAGCGCATAACCTTTAGATCTGGTGTGGTTGGCACCACCACGTGCCCAGCTACCGCTCGCGCGACGCTGCTGCGCTACACGCGCCAATCAATCGTCGCAGAGTTTACTGTTTTTGATGAAGCCGGACGTGCAATCGCGTGCCTTCAGGGTGTACGTTTCCGCAGCATGCGCCTGCAAAAGAGCGCGGCTGACCGGGTAAGATTCCTGGCCGAACGCGTCATCGCTGCGCCTCACAGAATGTTGCCCGTCGCCACATCCTCCCTGACGTTTGAGGAAGTTCGCCTTGCGATGAGTGAGACCATTAGACGTTGCGCGGTGGCAGGAATTCATCGGCGGTATATCGACGAGGTCGACCCGTTGCTCGATGAAGTGTGTAGCCAGTTTGGTATCAGTGCGTTGCGTGTATTGAGTGAAAACGAACTTGAGCTATCTCACGCCCGTCTCGAAAAACTGTACGGCACCCACCCAGCTATCGCGCCATTTTTGCGCCATATCATCACTGCCGCCAAGGATGATGGCTTGCTCGCGGACTCCGATGCGGGATACCGCTTTTCAGCGGCTGAGACCGGCCAGCCGTTGCCCGAAGAGATTTGGAACAGTCTCGTGTCGGATTATCCAGATTGCTTTGACATCGTGCATCAAGTTGGTCGCATTGGCTACCATTTGGCGGCTACCCTTGACAGCCAAACCAACAATGACGTGCCGACGCATCAACACACTCCCCGTCTTTCAGTTATTGCGCATGTACTGGGGGCGCAGGGAAGGCAAAGAATTGGCGAAACGTTGCGGGAAATGATTGCTACTGCACAATCCCGGCTTGTCGATGATCAACGGCTGGGTATTGTTGAAATCAGCGAATCGCCACCACTATTTGCCGCAGATATTTGTGCTGCGATCAACTTCGATTTTTGTGATTACCAATACCTCACGCCATCTAGCGCCTCATTGCAGCAAGCGCAGCGGATGCAGGAACGTTTTCCGGCAATAAAAGCGGATCTTATCAACGAAGATGACGCAAAATCCGAGACGGGTCTCTCCCACAAAGCGCAATTGATTTTTCTGTCTTTGGATTTCACTGCGCTGGATAGTGCGTTGCGTGCGCTCGATATTGCCCGGGAAAAATTGGCTGCGGGTGGATCGGTGATTGTCATAGGTATGCATCCCACGCGTTGGATGGATTTCACTTATGGCCGTAATTCAGCCTGGTGGCGGCAGACCACTGACGGTGGGGTCACTTCCACACAGCAATCATCGCGCTTCTGGTTGCAGCAACTTGCCAAGCGCGGATTCGGAACGCCGTCAGAAATCGATTTTTCGTCTGATATTAAGTGCGGGCCTTATCTTTTGTTGGCAGGGGCGAGTAGCCACAACGGTCACAACAATAACGGTGCAAACAATCGTCCCTCAGTGTCACAGGTCGACGAGTCAGTGAACAAATCATGGTTGATTGTGGCCGACGCGGTGGGCCACTCTGCGCGTGTGGGAACAAAGGTGGCGGCGCGACTACGCGAAGCTGGGCACGTGGTCATTTGCACCACTGCCGTTGATCCAACTTCGTTGTCCGAAGCATTGCTACAGGTGATGCGTGAAACAGGGCGTGTTGATGGCGTGCTGCATCTGGCAGGCCTTAGACTTCCTGAGAAGAGTTTAGTACCCTCTGTAGATCTTGCACTGCATGAGGCGCGTTGTATGACCGCGCGCGCAATTGCACAAGCGTGCGAGGAGACAAAGACAGCCTTGACTTGCTGGGTAGTAACGTCAGGTGCGATGGCGACAATGCTGCCCCGCGTATCGCAAGGCGAATTCACCAGCCTATGCGATTGGTCAGCTGACGCGACGCTATGGGGATGGGGCCGCACGCTGATGAATGAAGCAGCGAATGCGACGATCAAACTCGTTGATCTACCGCCTTATCGCGCCAAGGACGATGTGACTGATGCGCTTGCCAGAGAGATAATGCTGCCAGATGACGAAACTGAAATCATCATTGGCATCAATGGCGCGCGCTTCGTACCCCGACTTGGATTGCTCCCGACGCCAGTTCTACCTTCCACATTATTTTCCGTCGATGCAATAGCTGCGTCGACTAACCTGACAGAACGCTCGCCAAAAGTAGTTAGGGACCCCATTACGTCCCAAAAACAAAGTGTAACGATGCGCCTTGGTTTCGAATTCCCGGGGCAATTGCGCAATCTACGCTGGGAATCTCATCCACGCATTTTGCCGCTAGATGATGAGATTGAGGTTGAGGTACAGGCAACTGGCCTGAATTTCCGCGACATCATGTATGCACTCGGCCTCCTCTCTGACGAGGCGATCGAAAATGGATTTGCGGGCCCAACGCTCGGACTCGAATTTTCCGGAGTCGTTCTGGCTGTAGGACGCGAATCAATCGGCTTCTCACCGGGCGACCGGGTGGTTGGTTTTGGCCCATCCTGCTTTGCCAATCGCGTGATCACGAAATGGACCGCACTTTCACATATCCCGAGAAATCTGTCTTTCGAAGCCGCAGCGACTATTCCAAGTACTTTTTTCACCGTTTATTATTCTCTCCTTCACCTTGCGCAGCTTGAGTCCGGCGAGACGGTATTGATTCATGGTGCCGCTGGCGGCGTTGGTATCGCAGCTATCCAGATTGCGAAATGGCGTGGCGCAATTATTCATGCGACGGCGGGCTCTGATGAGAAACGCGACTTTCTCCGCCTGTTAGGTGTTGAGCATATTTACGATTCCCGCACGCTGGATTTCGCTGACGACATTCTGGCCGCCACGGAAGGACATGGTGTCGATGTCGTCCTGAATTCGCTTGCCGGTGAAGCGATCAATCGTAATTTGCGCATCCTGAAACCGTTTGGTCGTTTTATTGAGCTTGGTAAACGCGATTATTACGAAAATACCAAAATTGGCCTTCGCCCGTTTCGTAATAACATCAGTTATTTCGGCGTGGATGCAGATCAACTGATGAGTGAAAGACCTACTCTCACTCGCCGACTGTTTGGCGAGATGATGCGGTTGTTCGACGAGGGCGTGCTCCATCCACTGCCCTACCACGCTTTTGAAGCTGAAGATATCGTCGATGCTTTCCGCTATATGCAGCAAGCTCGTCAGATCGGCAAGATTGTCGTTACCTATCATCACGACATTGTTCCCTCCTATGTCGTACGAGCGACCCAAGCGGCAGATTCGAAGTGTTTTGTGGAAAATCCGGCTGCACCAATGGAGCTGAAGCTTCAACAGAACGCCACATATCTTGTTACCGGTGGCCTAACTGGCTTCGGTCTGAAAACAGCTCAATGGCTTGCTGCGAAAGGTGCCAAACATCTAGTCTTGGTCGGTCGTCGCGGCCATGCAACCGAGGAAGCTGGTGCCGCACTTGAGGAGCTGGGTGCTACAGGCGTTAAGGTTCATGCAGCGGCGTGCGACGTGAGCGACGAGAAAGCACTTTTTGCACTACTCGCTGAAATTGCAACATCTATGCCGCCGCTTAAAGGGATCATTCATGCTGCTGCGGTGATTGAAGACAGCTTGATTCGTAATGTCACTGCTGAACAGTTGCACAAAGTGCTGGCGCCAAAAGTGTTAGGCGCTCAATATTTGCATAGTCTGACAATAGAATACCCGCTGGACTTTTTTGTGCTCTTCTCTTCGGCCACCACACTGTTTGGCAATCCCGGACAGGCCAGTTACGTAGCAGCAAATGCAGCACTTGAATCACTCGCAAACAATCGGCGCAGTGTCGGCTTGGTTGCCACTTGCGTGCGTTGGGGCGCCATCGATGATGTGGGATTTTTGGCGCGCAATGAAAAATTCAAAGAAGCTCTCCAGCACCGCATGGGTGGTACCGCTCTGCATTCATCTGCGGCATTGGACGAACTTGAGAGGATGCTGTTGTCGAACCAGTCGGGACTTGGTGTCTTGGAGCTGGATTGGCGAGCGCTAGCGCGCTTCCTACCAACGGCATCGAGCCCGAGATTTAGCGATTTAGCAAGGCTCGGCGGGGATGCGCAAGGCGAAGAAACCAACGCCGACGATATTCAGCGGCTGCTTTCTGAGTTGCCCGACGATGCGCTGCTCGCGACATTTATCGATATGATCAAGATTGAGGTCGGGGAAATCCTGCGTGCGTCAACCGACAAGCTCGATACTCATCAATCCATGTTTGAAATGGGGCTTGATTCGTTGATGGGCGTGGAATTGGCAATCGCGCTCGAAGGCAGGTTTGGTGTCCGATTGCCGGTGATGGCATTAAGCGAAAGCCCAACAATCGCCAAACTGGCTGCACGCATAATCGCGCAGCTACGCGGTACTGATGGAAATGTGCCTACAGCAAGCCCAACACTGCCGACCCAAATCCAGCAGGTGCAGCAGGTTGTGATGCAACACGCCGCCGGGGTCAGCGATGAATCTGTAGAAAAATTTGTTAGCGAAATAGCGGCCGCGGACCCGGCATTGCAACGGCGAATGATTCAATAATCATGCGCCCAAAAACCATATCGGGCTTGACGGCGCAACTCAAAGACAAGCTGATTCAGCAGGCACTTGAACGACGACTCCGCCACGCCACTCAATCCGAGGCTACCCCAATGAGCCTCGTCGCGGGGTTCGGTGCGGCTGACAAGATTCCTGAACAGTATTTCCGCTTTCATTTGCACCCCGGCTACCAGCAAATTCGAATCATGAACGACGGCGCGGCACGTCTGGGCATTGGCAATCCATTTTTTAAACTGCATGAGGGCACAGCAGGCGCTACGACTGAAATCGGAGGTCAATCGTACGTAAATTATGCAAGCTACAACTACCTCGGACTGTCTGGGCATCCTTCAGTAGTCGATGCAGCAAAGGCCGCAATAGATCGTTATGGAACATCTGTTTCTGCCAGCAGACTTGTTTCAGGGGAGCGTCCAGTCCATCGACAATTGGAGCAAGAACTTGCGCGTGTTTACGGCGTTGATGACGCAATTACGTTTGTCAGCGGGCATGCGACCAACGTCACTACAATTGGTTACTTATTTGGCCCCAAGGATCTCGTACTGCATGATGAATTCATTCACAACAGCGCTCTGCAAGGCGTACAGCTTTCAGGCGCGCGTCGTCTTTCTTTTCCGCATAACGACTGGCAGGCGCTAGATAACATCCTGACTGAGCAGCGGCGGCATTTCGAGCGGGTGTTGATCGTGCTTGAAGGCGTCTACAGCATGGATGGCGATTTCCCTGATCTGCCGCGATTTGTCGAGATCAAGCGCAAGCATTTTGCCTTTCTGATGGTTGATGAAGCACATTCTTTCGGTGTTATGGGAAAAAACGGGCTTGGCATTCGTGAGCATTTTGGCTTGGCCGGAAACGATGTAGACATCTGGATGGGTACGCTAAGTAAATCTCTGGCGGGATGCGGGGGCTATGTAGCTGGTGAAAGCGCCTTGATCGAACATTTGAAATTTCTGGCACCAGGATTTCTCTATAGTGTTGGCATGCCACCACCTGTCGCAGCCGCGTCTTTAGCTGCATTGCAGTGTATGCAACGCGAACCAGAGCGCGTGGCACGATTGACTGAACGAGGCAAACAATTCCTTCAGGAAGCACGAACCGCAGGCATCAATACTGGTAGCAGCGAAGGCTTGGCGGTGGTACCCGCGATCATTGGCAGTTCGCTTAGCACGGCACGTGTATCGGCTGCGATGTTCGGACGTGGAATTAACGTGCAGCCGATCTTGTATCCCGCCGTACCGGAAAAATCTGCGCGGTTGCGGTTCTTTATTTCATGTCAGCATACGCCTTCGCAGATACACGAAACCGTTGAGGCATTGGCGCAGGAAATCAGGCGTATTTAGCGCAGCCATTTCCAAAAATTGAAGCGCGCGAAATCAGCGCTGCTTTATACTGAAATTCCGGGATCAACGGTATCTAGTCTCACAAGCAATGACTCTAATGATTCGAAGTGTTGTTCCCAAGTCGGCAGCTGAAACGTCTGCATTCTATCTAGTTGTGCGGCTCGTTTCGTACTAGCCACATCGGCATATTCCTTGATCAATACAAGCCACCGCTGTGGGTCCAGGGGGTCGGCGTAATCTGGTATCTCAGCAGCAAACTCGCGAAAAACCGGCAGATCGCTCGCAATTACGGGCACACCTGCGGCCAAGGCCTCGATTAGTGGCATACCATACCCTTCCACGAAGCTTGGAAAAAGCAGTGCTTGGGCGTGATGCAGATACGTCGCGAGATCGGTATCGTTGCAACGGGAAAATTCAAAAACAAACCCGTGTAGCAGTTGACTGCGTTCCAGCAGGTCAATAACATTTTCACATTCCCACCCACGCTGGCCAATGACGATCAATCGCGGGGCATCCGCACCCAACTCTTCCCTCAATCGACGCCAAACATGCAATAGCATCAAGTGATTTTTGCGTGGCTCAATGGTGCTCAGGACTACAAAGTACGGCTCCTGAATTGGCCGCAAACCAATTAAGACGCGAGACAATCCTGGTGCAAGAGGCGCGACAACTGAAGGCGGCATAGCTTGAGACACACTAACGGCGAATCGTTCTAGACTGGCGAGAGTGTCTAGCGAATTTGTGACTATTCCGCAGCCTAGACTGAGCATGTTCAGCATTCGTCTGCGATGTCGTTCTAACTCACCCGCGCGACAAAATTCCGGATGCGTAATCGGAATGAGATCGTGGACCATGAATATTGGTCTGACACCACGTTTCCGCAAACCGCGAGCATACAGCTCATCAGTGAGACCCATATGGCCAGTGTTGAACAGAATTGCACCAGAGACCTTGCGCTCAGTCCAAAATCCCTTGCACGCTGCAAACACTATCTCTGGTACAAGGCGCCAATCGGAGATCGGCGTAACGGACTCATTCACCAATAGACGAAAAACACGCTCAGAGGTGCTGCGCGGAAGAACTACGTTGAAGCCTCGCAGACTCAATACTGCGCGACCCACAGTGCAGTAGCGACGCAGATACTCCACACTGACGCGGTCGACACCAGTCGGTAAACGTTTCGCCAAGCGGCGAAAGAGCAAACGAGAAATGTCTATAAGAATGGCCGACATAGCTGATGTAAGTGCAATGGACTTGCAGATGGGAACCAGGTCGAGGGCGCGCGGGGAGAGCCGTCAAATTGCGCGGTGAAAATTATCGTCTACGGCGGTGGATTTTATTCGGGTTGAAATCTGTCAAGCGCCATACAACAGTACCGAATTGCAAAGTACTAAATAATCACCATCTCCAGTAGAATTATTGGTCGGGGCGAAGTGATTCGAACACTCGACCCCTTGCACCCCATGCAAGTGCGCTACCAGGCTGCGCTACGCCCCGACCGAGACGCAATTATAACGACTTAAGCTCGGCTCTACAGCTAACCATTCAGCATTGTGACAATGCTTTTCAGCTCACTTTTGACCAAACTGATGTCAAGGCCGGTCTCCGTCTTCGATGACTTCAACGGCACAGCGACGGGCTCATCCAAACGATTACGTGCGCCGTTAATGGTGAACCCATGTTCGTACAGGAGTTCGCGAATACGTCTAATCAGCAGCACTTCATGATGCTGATAATAGCGCCGATTTCCACGGCGTTTGAGGGGTTTTAGTTGCGTAAACTCCTGCTCCCAATACCTTAGTACATGGGGCTTAACACCGCATAGTTCGCTTACTTCACCGATCGTGAAGTAGCGTTTTGCAGGAATTGCTGGCAGGCTACTGTTGAGCGATGGTTCCATTAAAGGATTTCTCCACAAGGCTCTTCAGTTTTTGACTAGCATGAAACGTTACAACGCGGCGGGCTGTAATTGGAATTTCTTCGCCAGTTTTTGGGTTGCGTCCTGGACGCTGCGGCTTGTCGCGCAATTGGAAATTGCCGAAGCCGGAAAGCTTGACGCTATCGCCATTTTCGAGTGCAAGACGAATTTCTTCGAAAAACGACTCGACCATATCTTTGGCTTCGCGCTTGTTTAAGCCGACTTTTTCGAACATTAAGTCCGCAAGTTCTGCTTTTGTCAGCGTTGTGTTCATTTTTGCTTTATTTTCTTAGGGTTGCGCCGAACTCTTTAGAAAGTACTTTAAGTATTTCATCTACTTTGCTGTCCGTCTCAGAATCTACTAAAGTCCTATCAGTATCCTGCATAACTATACGGAAGGCAACACTTTTTTTCCCAGTAGGAAGGGTTTCGCCTCGATATATATCAAATAGCGAAAAATCAATTATTGACGCCAAATTTGCGTGCTTTACGGCGTCCAGCAGTGCCTGTAACTCAACAGCGTCATCAACCAGAACAGCAATATCCCGACGCACAATTTGCATGCGAGAAATCGATCGATACCGCATTGCTTTGACGTTTTTTAACTCGCCGACGTCCAATTCAAAAACAGTCGGAGCGTGGGGCAAGCTGTATTTTTGCTGCCACCGAGGATGTAATTCGCC
>JANNRY010000004.1:0-4181 GCA_031401935.1 Betaproteobacteria bacterium
GGCCCGCTTTCATTTGCGAAAAAACGAAAACACTAGTATTCACGCGCCTTTCAGACTGAAAAGGCTTCAGTCGCCTCACTGGCGCTTGATCTTTGTTACACGGAAACTCAGGTATCTGAAGAACATGGGGTTATGTTCTCCGCAGTTGTGCATCTCGGCTGCTGAAAACGCGGGCATTGCCATGGCGATCTTCGCGTCGTACAATGTGTGTACATTATGATTATGTATATATTCGGAGGCTTGCATGCACACTGCGCGAATTTTCAACAACGGTAACAGTCAGGCGGTTAGGCTGCCCAAGCAATTTCGGGTTGACGCCACTGAAGTCTTCATTCGCAAGGATGCTGCGACAGGCGATATTGTGCTGTCAACGCGCCCGACAGAGGGTGGGTGGGCGGAATTTTTCGCGTTACGCGATAAGACGCGAATGCCGAAAGATTTTATGGATGTGCGACCGATGAATGTGATTGAGGCAACGCGTGATCCCTTCGAGGTAACCGCCGCTCGTACCAAGTTCGCTGTTGCAGCGTCTGCACGTCGTAAGCCGCGCTAGTGCGCTATCTGCTCGATACGGATACCGCGAGCTACGCGATCCGTGGTGCATTTCCCGCACTTGATGCTCGGCTGGCATCGGTCGCTCCGCGTGAGATGGCGATTTCAGTTGTGACGCGCGCCGAGTTGTTGTTTGGGCTGGAAAAGCGCGGCAACCCGCGCGGGCTTTTGCGCGTGGTGCATTCGTTTCTGGATCGCATGACCATACTGCCGTGGGACAATGCTGCCGCCGACACCTTCGCCAAAGTGCGCGTGCACCTTGAGAAACTGGGTACTCCGATTGGATTTGCCGACACCATGATCGGCGCGCATGCGCTTTCGTTGAAGGCAACGCTGGTGACCAATAATCTTAAGCACTTTCAAAAGGTGAAGGGATTGTCGGTTGAAAACTGGGTTGCTTGAAGACAGTTCGTTACCATTTTCCGTGTAATCAACTACCGACAACAATCTCAAATTCGCCGACCAGCTTGACGCTGCTGCCCGGTGCAGCGGGTTTTAACGCCATCATCACGCGGCTCTTTTCAGCTTCGTTACGGAAAGAACGCAGCACAAAGTCACGATCATTGCCTGCCTCGCCTTCTATGAAAATCTGCGAGGTGAACTCGCCGAAGTGGCGCGATTTTGCTTTGAAATGAATGTGCGGTACACGGCCAGGGTAGGCAACCGGCCGGATAGTGCGGAACCGGTAGCGGCCTTCATCATCTGTCACGGTTTTGCCGAAGCCCTGGAATGCGGGATCGAGAGGGGCTTTGTTGTCATCGCTACTGTGGTGGTAGCGACCGTGTGCGTTGCATTGCCATATTTCCACTAACGTATTTCTCATCGGGCGAGCTTTATCGTCGACCACGCGACCGGAGATATCCAGCAACACGCCGGCAGCCACGCCACTTTTGCCCGCGATGGTCGTGAGGTCGTTGTCTTGATCAAGCAACAAGTCTTTTGGTCCCGGGTAGAACGGACCTTCGGTTAGCTTCGGCGTTTTTAGCGCCGCCCACACCGTCTGCGGAACCAGCAAACTGCCAGCACCCAGCGTAGCCCACGCGAGCATTTGACGCCTTGTCGACGATTGATTCATGTGGCCCTCGTTGCTTTTGGCGGAAAGTCTTTTGAGGATACCCCGGACTCGAAAGTTCCTCTAAATGCGCGCCAAGCGGTCGCGGAAGCCTTCAATGCAAACAGCCCCGAAGGGCTGCTTGTGTTGTCGTTGCGTGTAGTGCGAGCTGGTTTAGGCCCGAGGCTCACCCTGCGCATTCACGGTGACGGTCGCACCAGGTGGCGTTGTCATTTGCAGGCGATATTCCTCGCCGCGAAAATTGTAGGTGACATCCCAATAGTCAGCACGGGCTTGGCGGGGCACGTTAGTGCAGCGCTGCACGTTCTGGGTATATACAGGCTGACCGTTGTTGTCGCGTCCTGCGTTGGCACCCACTGCCGCACCAGCGATTGCGCCACCGGCTGTCGCGAGATCTTTGCCGCGCCCGCCACCGACTTGGTGGCCAAGAATGCCACCAATGATTGCGCCCGCAATTGCGCCAGGAACATTGGCGCTGCCTTGGTCCTGCACGACTTGTTCGCGCTCGACCCAACAGCGCTGCTCGGGCGTGCCGACCACTGCGCGCACTGATGTGACGCGCGCTTCGTAAAGGCGCTCGTCGTCGCGGCGTTGATAATTGTAAAAGCCAACAGGGGCGGGAACTGGACGACTGTCCTCGATCCGCCAATTCGCACTGACGGCGCGGACGGATGAAATACGCTGGTTCAGGCCAATTTCGGCTAGTGATGCGTACCGGCCAGGGCGGAGAACTACACAACGACCGCGAAACCCTGCGTCTTCGCAGACCTCACGCGGTTCACCGACGACAATC
Source organism: Betaproteobacteria bacterium (assembly GCA_031401935.1). Classification (GTDB taxonomy): domain Bacteria; phylum Pseudomonadota; class Gammaproteobacteria; order Burkholderiales; family Usitatibacteraceae; genus UKL13-2. Next base: position 2,418 of record JANNRY010000004.1, read on the forward strand.
GCCGACGTCGCACGATCATTGAAGCCGAAGCGTCCGAAGTTTTCGATCTGGTCGCGTGTAGTGAACGACTGCCCTTGAAAACCTTCACGTTCGTAAAAGGTAACTTGTGCGGATCCTGGAAGCGGTGCGTAACGGCTTTCGTCTAGCCGCTCGCTCGCACTCACAACACGGACAGATGAAATGCTGTCGTTCAATCCCATCGCCGCCAGCGAGGGGTATCGGCCCGGACGCAACACTACGCAGCGACCAGCAAACCACAAGTCTTCACATGCTTCCCAAAAATCGCGCGCCACCACGACTGAAGACGCGGCATCATTAAAGCCCTGGCGCTGGAGGTTGCCGATTTGATTTACCGTGGTGAACGACCGGCCAGCAAATCCTTCACGTTCATAAAAAGTGATTTGTGGGACAGCCGGTGCGGGTGCATATTGATTGTCATCATCACGCACGTTTCGAGCCACCGTTCGTACCGATGAGACGCTGTTATTCAAATTCATTGTTGCCAGCGACGGATATCTGCCTGGCCGCAACACGACGCATCGACCGCTGAACCGGTTGTCCTCGCAAATTTCCCATCGACCTCGCAACACTACGGCCGACGAGGCGCGATCATTGAAGCCGTTTTGTTCAAAGTTTCCGATTTGCTTCTCGGTCGTGAAAGAGCGGCCCTCGAAGCCCTCTCTCTCGTAGAACGTAATCTGTGCGCTGGCTTGCGTGGCAAAAGCCACTGCACTCGCTGCCAGAACGTTTTTGAATATCGAATTCATTGTTTTCTCCTCTTTAAAATTGCAATTAATTGCGCAACGCAGAACGGTGGTGCTCACTCAGGCAGGAAGTAAATGCCGCTGCAAAATTCCTAATATCCTTTATCGGAACGATGGTCCGCGCGCTTTGTATCTGCCGCGGCGGCTTGAGGCACAGAATTGTTCAAAGCGATTCTCTCGTTCAGTACTGGCGAGGATGCCTGTTCCGGACGTGGCGATTCTTGGTCCAGATAACCCGCCACAATCAGCACGCCCGCAAACATAAGTGCACCCACCCACATCCAACCGCTACCGGAATGCTCGGCGTCATCAAAGTTTTCAGTCAGTCGCATATCGAATCTTGCGTCACTGGTGGCCGCGTGATTGTCGGATGTGGCGCGATTGGTTTCAGCGTTCATGGTCATCTCGGATCTAGTGGAAAAAGTTTGCGGAAGTGGACAGCTAAGGGTGTCGCGCAACACCGCGTGGAGAAATTGTCGCTTCAAAGTTTGATCGTTCTTGTAGTCCAAGAGCGCAAATTCGCGTCGGATAACGTTGCGTTATCGCCGACGCATCGGGTGGCGGACCTGCTCAGTTTGAGCAGTGGTCGCGTTGTTTGTTACGTTGGGAGCGCCCAGTTCACGGTGACTAGGGTGTGGGCACCAAGAAACGCATTCGTCTGCGAAAAATGTTTGCAGTCAAAAAATCCACGCCGGGCGGAAAGTGGCGAAGGATGCGCTGAGGTAAGGATAAGGTGACGGTGCGCATCAATCAGCGGCGATTTTTTTTGCGCGTGCGCACCCCAAAGCAAAAACGCTTTCGGTGATTGATCTCCACAGCCAAGTGCCGCGATTACCGCATCGGTGAACTCCCGCCATCCCAGTTCGGCGTGCGCGTTTGGCTGGCCTTCTTCCACGGTCAATACGCTATTGAGCAACAGCACACCTTGCGCAGCCCAACTGCTAAGGTCACCATGGGCGGCGGGCGCAATGGCGAGATCATTGTTGAGTGCTTTGTAAAT
>JANNRY010000005.1:0-12025 GCA_031401935.1 Betaproteobacteria bacterium
TTGGCTTCTTGCTCGGCCCGCGTAAAACCCGTCACGGTCGAGTAATCGAAGGCATCCGGTTCGAGTGCATGCATTCTTGCTTGCACGTCGCCGCGTGTTTGCGACACCGCACTCTGTACCAGATTGAATAGACGTTTTCCCGCTGCATCAGGCGCCGTGAGCGCATCACCGCGACCACCGTGACATGAGATGCATGGGCCTGGCATCGCTTTTTCGCCGCGACCATCCATGTCAATGGTAAGGCGTCTGGTACCAGTGCCGGGGTCGAATGTGTAGAACTTCAAAAAACTTGGGCCGCCGTTCGGCCCCGGAGAAAATTCGATGGCATTGGTACCTTTGTGCTGCCGCTGGTCTTTAACTATGGCGGCGTCAAGATTGATACGACTGTAGGTATACCCGGCTGCCGCCTCAACAAAATAATTTTCCACGTTGGCGGCGACGGTACCGTTGGTATTTTGGCGAAAGGTCAAATTGCGGCCATAACCGAGATCGCGGACGTCACCAACAACCACATTAACTTCTGTTCCGGTAGAACCGCCAAATCCGTTTGCCGCTTTCCATTTATCGAGCGTGTCTTTTTGATTGGTGGGGTCCACTGCCGCGTAATAGGCCTGTGCCCAGACGGTCGACGTCGTCTGTAACGAACCATCGGCCTGAACCTGTGGATTGGGAAATGTGAGGAACCGGTTCGGTGTGGCCTCGGTGATGACTACTTGCGGCGGTGCCGCTGGTGCGACATCCCCAGAACTACCGCTACCGCCGCCGCAGGAGGCAAGCAAAAGCAAGGTGGCCAATGATGGAACGCAGGTAATTGGACGTATGTAGCGCACGATCGAATCCTTTAAAAACGAATCAGATAAACAATTGAATATTGGTCGGCGATGTAGCTGGTGGGCGACGTCGCATAAGGCGGTCTGGAACCCGGCGTTGACTGCGCCCGCCGCCATGAGAGATCAAGCGAATGACGCGGACCAAGCCCTAAATTGTAGCCAACCGTCGACAGTACGGTCCTGCCATCGAACCGGTAACTGAAGAATTGCCCGCTTGGATATGCGTCGTCCTGCACGAACACATCCGCGACGTCGAGATTCTCAAGTGAAGGCAACCCGGTGGAAACAATCTGGCCACGGCGGTATTCGCCGGTCAGGTAAATTGTTTCATTGGTACTCAGCGAGTAATCGACATTCAAGCGAAGAGCATTGAAGCGATTGTTGAATACTGAGCTCCTCGCATATCGCTCGTTATGCGAAAACGCGCCAAACAACTGAATACGATCTGTAATCGGCTGCCGAACCGAAACACCGACTGAATAGCGATAACCGTTACGTAGCGTGGATTGATAGCGTTCATTCGACGACTGCGCAAACACAGCAAATGTGGGCGCGTCGAAATCGGCGGTACGGCGATACATGACTTCGCCCTGAATGGTCGCCGTTGCGTGGCTGAGCTTGTAATAGTTATCGAAAACTTCAGCCCCGACTGTGCCCGTCAACACTGCGCGCGCGTTGTCGTTGAATACGAAGAGCTTGCTTCTGCTTGCGTTGACGCTATAGATACGATCAGCTAGTTTTTCGCCCTGCTCCTTGGCGCGGGTCACGTTGTTATCGAACATGAACCCGGCATCAACCTGAATATCGATGGGCTTTTTCGGGGTAACCGCTGCCGCGATCAACGAGTACGGAGAATCCTTGCCATCAAGATCCTTGGTGATCGTGAACTTGATGCCCTGACTTGAATCTTTCGAGAATGATGTCGAATGTTCAAGTTGGTAATCAACGCCGAGCGTCCATCCGCCGCGATAGATGAATTCGCTGCCAACACCAAGCACGAGGGTATTTCGAGACACCGGCCCGGTGGTTATGCCAAACCGGCCACCAACAGAATCAACGTAACCAATCGAGGTCCGCCGCTCGCCCTGGAAATCATGACGGTATTCGGCGCGCAATCGCGGTGCGGCTAATCCGAACTCAGTGCGGTGAACCGATTCGGCGCGAATACCCAACGCGCCCTGAATCGAAGGCGTTGTTTGCCGATAGTACGTTAGCGCGTATTGGCTGGCACCAGTCTCAGAAACCTGATCGAGTCGGTCGGAGGCGTAATCGAGTCTGGCGTAAGGCGATATCAGTACGCCGTTATCGCGATACTCGACGCCAGTCGCGACGGAGCCAAAGATTTGCCTGCCTTTGCGGTCGCTGCGTGCAATATCTGCAATTGGCGCGACGTAGCGTTGCGTTTTGAAATCGAGCGACCCGATGCCAATCAGCCCGTCAATGAAGGTCCGACCAGTCGGCTGGTAGCTGCCATAGACAACTCCCGAGTACGCGCGCGCGCGACTGTTGGAGCCATCGTTGCCAATGTCAGTTCTGTCGCGGGCAAAGCCAAGGCCTGCACCGAGAACCAATTTGTCACCAAACCGGCGATCCACACCCATGCTAATACCGTTAGTGGTGAAATCAAGCCCAGTACGATCCCCAGTCGCGGTACGCGTACCAAAGTTTGCCGATCCTGCAAGCCAGAGGCTCGCAGCGCTCGGGACATTTTGCGCATTGGTAGCGCCTACAGCAGCACCTGCAACACTCGCGAAATTAATTGATCCGGATGTCAACAACGATATCGCATCACTCAGGAACGGTACCGGTTTTTGACCTGCGGTCGATGCATCAGCCATCGCGGGTGCTGCCGCATAAGATGCATTCAGATATGGATTTTCCGCGCGCGCGCTAGCAATGTCTTTCGGCTGTGCTCTAGCCGCGACTGCAGTACGGTCAGATTCAGGACCGCGCGCAGATGATGGCGTTACGCCAACATCCACACGATGCAATGATTCCAGTCGGCTCTGGAAGTTTGAAATCTGCGCTTTCGCAAAACGTCGTGCAGCGTCCGCCTGTGCGGCGACCAAGCCGGCGACGGTAGCATCTTTGGTTGGGTCCGGACGACCGACAATTGTTACCGTAACAAGCGCGGCAGGCGATGTGCCCGCGTTACCAAATGCTGCGTAGGTAAATGTGTCGGTACCAAAGAAATCCTGCGCCGGGGTGAAGGTAAGTTTGGTGCCATTGACTGTTGCTACCCCATGTTTGGGATTTGCCGCAACGACGATGCCGGTGACACCCGAACCGGAAATGAACGGTGCCAAATCCATCGTGGTGGAAGTATTGAGCGGCACAATCATCTTGAACGCACCAGCGGTCGGGGCCAGGGTGCCAACAGTAATGGTGACTGTCGCAGGCAAGGATGTACCGCCGGGGCCGGTGGCAGTGTAGGTGAAGCTGTCAGACCCAAAAAATCCCGCCCGGGGTGTATAGGTGACCACATTGCCAGCCACGGTTGCAGTGCCGTTTGTGGGCAGCGTGATCAGGGCAATACTCGTGACGACGCCGGTAATCTGGGCGGTGAGATTGATAGACGCGACGGTGTTGAACAGTACAGATGCAGTGCTATCCACCAATGTCGGCACAGGTGGTGCTGACACCGTGAGGGAAATCGTCCCCGGCGCTGACACTCCGCCTGGACCGGTCACGGTGAAGGTAAAGCTATCGGCACCGACGTATCCGGTTCTCGGCGCGTAAGTCACTACATTACCTACCACCGAAACAATGGTTCCGTTCGTGGGAGGCGTTGCGACGGCAATACTGCTGAAGGTGCCGGCTATTTGTTGGGTCAGGTCAATCGCCCTCGGCGTATTGAATGTCACCGCAACCGCAAGATTGGCCACCGTTGGCGGCGGTGCGGCAGTCACCGTGATACTGACAGTCGCGACGCCAGATGTTCCGCCGGGGCCAGTGGCCCGGTAGGTGAAACTATCTGCACCAGCAAACCCGTTATTGGGCTGATACGTGACCACATTGCCGACCACCGACACGATGGAGCCATTGGCAGGCTGAGTAACGACCGCGATGCTGGTCACAGTGCCAACGATTTGTGCCGTGAGGTCAATCGCGGTAGGTGTCGAGAATCCCACCGAAACAGATCGTGCCGAAACGGTTGGCGCGGGCGACAACACCGTGATATTGACTGGTGGTGAAGGCAGAGAAGTTCCACCCGGACCGGTGGCGGTATACGTAAAACTGACCGCCCCGAAAAAGCCGGTTGTAGGTGTGAAGGTGACAGTATTGCCAGCAATCACAACCGAGCCGCTGGCAGGCGGCGTGACGATGGCGATACTGGTCGATACCCCGGTTATCTGCGCAGTTAGATTGATGGCAACTGGCGTATTGAACGGTGTCGTAACAGTTGCAGGCGCGGTGACGACGGGAACGGCTGGCGAGACCGTTATGCTCACTAACGCTGGGGGTGTCGAAATTGTTCCGCCTGGGCCCTGTGCCTGATAGGTAAAGCTGTCAGCGCCGACGTATCCGGTATTCGGACGGTAGGTAAATATATTGCCGACAGTGGAAATGATCGTTCCGTTGACGGGTGGCGTGACGACGGCAACGCTGGAGAACACACCACCAAGTTGCGCGGTGACGTTGATCGCAACTTGCGTATTGAATGCCGTTGTCACTGGCGGCGGCGATGTTGCTGTCGGTGGCGCAGCAGGTACCACGGTAATACTGACCGTTGCTATCCCTGACATTCCGCCAGGCCCTGTTGCCTGATAAGTAAAGCTGTCGGCACCGAGATACGCCGCGTTTGGCGTGTAGGTAACGATATTGCCGGCGACCGAGGTCGTGCCATTCGTTGCGGGCATGATCACCGCAATGCCGGTCGATACGCCGGTGATCTGCGCAGTAAGGTCTATTGCCAATGGCAGCTGGAATGTGACAGAGACGGATCTGGCCGCTACCACTGGCGCGGCGGGCAACACAGTGATGTTCATTGCGGCAGAAGGTGCTGAGGTCCCGCCGGTATTGGTGGCAGTGAACTGAAAACTGCCTGTTCCGGTAAAACCCGGGGTTGGCGTAAACGTCACCACGTTGCCCGCCACCATGGTTGTTCCGTTCGTGACACCGGTCGTCGCGATGCTGGTAAATGTGCCCGTCACCTGCCCGGTGAGATTAATGTTGATCGGCGTATTGAAGGCAGTCGAGAACGGCCCGGGTAGTGCAGTCACCGTTGGTATCGCCGGCAGGACGGTGATATTCACAGCCCCTGAGGTCGCCGACGTGCCACCTGGCCCGGTTGCGCTGTAAGTAAACGAGCCGGTTCCGGAGAAACCTGGTGTTGGAGTAAAGGTGATCGAATTCCCGCTCACCATGGCGCTGCCATTGGTCGCGCCAACGACGGCGATGCTGGTGAAGACGCCGGTGATGTTCGCGCTCAAGTTGATCGGAGCAGCTGCTGTGTTGAACGCTGTTTGGAAGGGTCCCGCAGGCACTGCGACGGTTGGTGCAGGCGGCAGCGTGGTGAGATTGATGGTGACATTGACGGGCGCAGACTGGGTTGAGCACGGACCAGTGGCCACGTAGGTGAACATGACAGATGCTGCATACGCCGTAGAACTCGCCGTATAGGTAAGCGATGGCCCTGCGCCGACGCTCACGGTTCCGACAGAAGGCTGCGCTGTAACACTGAGACCGGATGCGTTACCGCCGAGCGCCAACCCGGCAAGCGCAGTCGCAGATGTGCTGTACGCAATGCTTTGGGTACCTAGGCTGGTGGTGGGAGACGGCGAGTTGATGGATACGGATACGCTTCTAGTGCTCGACGATACGGTGCCGCCGGCATTAGTCGCCACATAGGTAAATGTGTCAGCGCCACACTGGTTAACTGATGGCGTGTAGCGAATGGTGCTGCCACTCAAATAGGCAGCAGTGCCTTTGGAGCCGTTGGACGCGATAAAACGGACAAAATTGCTATATGTCGAATTGAACTGCACCGGATTCCCAGCAGCAGTCGGGATGACAATATCCAACGCGGTGTTGTAGGTCGCGCTTACCGGTGCAACGAAGGGTTCTACAGCTAGTGTGGCTAGATACGCCGCGATATCGCTCGTTTGGGTCGGCGTTAAAGCCAAGCCGCCGGGACCTAAACCACCCATACCCAAAGTGTTGGCGTTGGTTATCACGGCTGACGCATTAGCACCGTTGATCTGCGCAGCATTCGCATGACAACCGCTGGTCGTACAGTTGGCGGTCATCGTAAAAAGTGTCTGCCCGGCAACGGCGCTTTGGGCCGTTGCATGGCTCGCATAAAACGACGCTGACATTAACACCAGACAAGCAAACCGACTCAGCCACCTAATAGCAAATTGCATCATGGGACTTCTAACTTCCTTCGATTGATGCGGGCCTTCTAAACAGTTGCCCGGTAACAAAACCATGGTGCTCTCCCTTGGGCTGAATCTGACTCCCATCACGCTCAATTACGCGATGGACTCGACACGATTTTGGCGAGGACTTGCACCAAAAATACGTGGCGAGAACAACACCTTGCGACAGATACTACACCCACTTTACCGAAGTTGGCTTCAAGTTGGAACCACTTGCAACTTCATAGCGAAACGATCGACGACTGCCAGCCAGATTTTAAGGCTAAAGTCGCTATACTCGCCACAGAAAAGCACGGGTTTGCGCATACGGGTTTATCAACAAAAGAGGGGATTGACGTGGGTTTATTTTTGAAGTTACCAAATCTGATTGATGCGCCGAACCATTGGGGACTGTTCACGCAGCAACGAGCGCGCATCAGGAGTGCGAATGACAACCCGCGAGCGACCTGCGGCTGCAAATAAGGGATTGTGGTGTCGTCAGCTCTCTTAAAGCTCACCGCGCTCATCGATCGACTAAACGAACGGGTCGGGCACCTCGCCAACTGGGCGGTATTGCTCTCCTGCCTGATCAGCGCAGGCAATGCGATGGTGCGTTACGCGTTCGATACCAGCTCGAACGCGTGGCTTGAAATACAGTGGTACTTGTTTGCTGCCGTGGTGATGCTCGGCGCGTCCTACACCCTCAGAAAAAACGAACATGTGCGGGTCGATATTCTGTACAGCATGCTCTCCGAACGTGGAAAGAAGTGGCTTGATCTGATCGGCACTGTCGTTTTCCTGATTCCCGTCTGCGTCGTGATTTCCTATATGTCCTGGCCCGTGTTTATGGATTCGTGGAACGGCAATGAAATGTCGTCGAATGCAGGGGGGCTATTGCGCTGGCCGTTCAAAATCCTGCTGCCGGTAGGCTTTGCGCTCTTGGCGCTGCAAGGACTTTCCGAAATTATCAAGCGTGCCCTGGCGCTGCATGGCGATGTGACGCTTGATTTGCACTACGAAAGACCGGTGCAATGATTCCACTGGAAATGATGCCACCGTTGATGTTTGGCGGCTTGGTAATTTTTATGTTGATCGGCTATCCGGTCGCATTTACGCTGTCGGCACTGGGTTTGTTTTTTGGCGTCATCGCGATTGAACTCGGATTTTTTACACCGTCATTTCTACAGGCGATACCGCATCGCATCACAGGCATATTGTCGAATGACCTACTTCTCGCCATCCCGTTTTTCACTTTCATGGGGACAATCCTTGAAAAGTGCGGGCTTGCGGAAGATATGCTTGATTCGATGGGCCAACTTTTTGGCCCCGCGCGCGGTGGTCTCGGTTACTCGGTAATTCTGGTCGGCTTTATTCTTGGTGCAATCACGGGCACTGTGGCCGCGCAGGTCATCGCGATGGCACTGATCTCATTGCCGGTGATGATGCGCTACGGTTACAACATGAAGTACGCCACAGGTGTACTCGCCGCCTCCGGCACGATCACCCAACTGGTGCCGCCCTCGCTGGTGCTGGTGGTCCTGGCCGACCAATTGGGGAAATCAGTCGGCGATATGTATCTGGGCGCATGGGGGCCATCAGTTCTGCAGGTGTTGCTGTTTTTGCTGTACACGTTTGTACTATCGCGCGTTAAACCTGACTGGTTACCGGCGATTCCAAAGGAGCATCGCACGCTACAAGGCTGGCCGCTTGTCAAAAAGTGCCTGTTGGGCATCGTCCCGTGTGCAATTTTGATATTTCTGGTGCTGGGAACGCTGCTGATGGGACTGGCAACACCAACCGAAGGCGGCGCGATGGGTGCCATCGGCGCATTGGTACTGGCCGTATACCGCCACCCGCAATTGGGCCAAGGCAGTCGCCGCGTTTTTTGGTACGGCATGATGGCGGCGGGCATCGCCGCAATTATTGGTATTTTCGCATTCAAGTCGCTGCCGTTTCAGGTGGCCGTCGCGGTCCTCTACATCGCCGTCGTTTGGATGTGCCTGCGCGCCGCGATGATTGTGGAACTGCGCGACCTGATCAAGAAGGCGTACGAATCTACCGCGCGCCTGACCGCCATGGTGATCTTCATCCTCATCGGCTCGTCGTGCTTTTCAGTAGTCTTTCAGGGTGTTAACGGCGGCCCTTGGCTGGAACACTGGCTGACAGGTCTTCCGGGTGGCGTTTGGGGATTTCTGATATTCGTCAATCTGTTCGTCTTTTTTATTGCTTTCTTTCTGGATTTCTTCGAGATTGTATTTATTATCGTCCCGCTGCTCGCGCCCATTGCAAAAATCATGCTCACACCGATCGTTGGCGAAGACGCCGCGTTGGTGTGGTTTGGTGTAATGCTGTGTGTGAATTTGCAAACCTCCTTCATGCATCCGCCATTTGGCTTTGCTCTTTTTTACTTGCGGGGTGTCGCGCCTAAAGAAGTGAAGAGTTCTGATATTTATTGGGGTGCCCTGCCGTTCGTTGCCTTGCAACTGGTCCTGGTGGCGTTGGTTATCGCCTTCCCGAAGCAGGTCACCATGTTCCTGGATGAACCGGTCAAACTCGATCTCGACAAGATCAAGATTGAACTCGAATCGGATCGAAACCCTGACGCACCCGTCCCGGTACCGGGAAGCGAGGAGAAGAAATCCGATGAAGGCAACAACGACATCATGAATGCATTGGGCGGCAAGAGCGACGATAAATCCGCAGAGTCGTCAAAAGAGGACTCGGCGACCAACGACATCATGAAAGCGCTCGGTGGAAAAACTGATCCGGCCAGCAAGCCATCAGACAAGACTGCGCCCGCAAAGGGTAGAGGGATGAGCAAGGATGATTTAGCAGCGGAGGAAATTGCGAAGGCGCTGCGGGGTGGCAAGTAGCGACACTCAACAAAGTCTAGCACTGGCGGCGCTTTCTGGGCAATAGTGCTCTGAAATGCCCGCTGATGCTAGAGTTTGGCATTTTCTGGGGCGGGTAATGCGAGGCTAAGGCCTGTCGCCAAGCGCGTAATCTAACTCGCACGCGTGCCGCCCCTCGCTGATGATTTTCATCTTGCCAACGATAAGGTCGGCGCTCCGCGGCTCATGATGCCGCTGTGCTGAACGCTGAAGCTGCCACTTTTCCCATTGAGTTTTTTGGTGACACGAACAATATTTTTGAGAGGATTTTCATCCGCGCATTGTTTTGGTTTCGATGCGAGCACGCACCTGTAGGCGTGCCACCGACGCTTCGGACCTAATGTAAATCCGCAAACACAAATCCGCTCTTCTTTTCAACTTCCGAAAGTGGAACTTCCTTCACAGTTGCCGGCGCGTCAAAATTCACTTCGAGCGGGCCGGCAGCGTCAATGTCATCGGACTGGTCAAGAATGAAACAGCGACACTTCGCGGTGCCCGACTCTGTCCACGCCATCACGTACCAAAAGCGATCCGGCATGCGTATGCCGGTATCGACGTTCGCAGTGGAATTGTCGCCGCGCAGATCATCGTAGTAGCGATCACGGCCAAAGAGTGGGCCCATGAAACAACTGATTTTTCGTTTTGGTTGTTTCGCAGCGGCGACGATTAGACGCTCCAATTTGTACCACTCAAGCTGACCATTGAATTTGCCCATCTGTGGGCACACGTTGGTGAGCGTGAAGCTGTGCAAATCGGCTTCGGCAATGTCGGTCTCATCTGTCCCCCAATAAATGAATTCTCGCGCAGCCATGTGGCCACGCTGCACCATGGAGCTGAAGATGGAGTCGTCCGGCTGATGTTCGTCGGCAATGCGTGGATCATATGACCAACCCGGCCGCTTGGCCTTCGCACCAGTGGGCATTTTGGCACCGTCAATATTGACTGCGGCCAACATCGGTAGCCGTCTTTCGGCGTGCATGATGGTCGAGAAATGGCGAAACGGCAGTACGTATTCGTCCGGCGCGTCGATACGATACGCGACAGCAGCTTGCAGCTTGGCCGACAAGATTGGCAGGGCGATGTTCACCCCGCGAAGGAAGTCCTCCTGGTAGCCTGGCGCATCCCGGAATACGGCGTCTTTGCGCCGGACAATTTCCAGCCCTTCCTGCGGGGTGACGTCGGTGACGCTGTTGATGGTTCGTTTGACGACCGTAGGCGTCCAGAATGGCCCACTCTCAATCCGTGCGGTGACTTCGTCGATACGCGCAGCGACCGTGATCGCGTGGCTTTGCATGTCGCCGGCACTCGCTGCGATGGCACGCACCGATTTCATGATGCGGCTGATGCGCACGCCTTCGTTGGCTTCGAAAGCGATACTCGATTCTGGGTCGCCGTCGCGCGCGAGGCTGCCATCGCGTCGGACCACGCGCTTGCCGGCTTTGGTCTCCCGCGTTTTTGGGACGCCGCGGCGATGTAACGCAACCACAAACCATTGATCGGAAAAAACCGGTGCGCCCGACGATCCAGCGATAGTATCTGTAGTGTAGTAAAGACAATTGTTTTCGACTTTCTCCGCCTCCGACAATTCACTGTCGTACACATACACTTCGATTTCGTTGTTACGCGCAGCAACCTGCTTTTGCCTGCCGCGCGGATGCTGAATGATGGTCGCGTATTCCCCGCGCGTAATCTTCCCGGTGCCTGCGAACAAGCGCAAAAAACCGTACTCGATGATCGGCGTGCCGTCGGTGCTTTTGTCGGCAACGGCAACAAAACAGTAATCAAGCGCCTCGTCGGCCACATAGAGCGATTGCGGATCAAGCAAAAATAATCTTGGCACCCTCGGTAGACCCTTGAGATCGTCTTCAGCATCAAAAGTTACTGTCGCAGCGTGCGCGTACTCGACACTTTTTAGCACATGATGATTGGTAAGCAGTATGCCGGGCGCGACCAAAAATCCGGTCGCATAACCCTGTCCGACTCGTGGCCCCAGATCGATGTGAATACGACCTACCGGTCGCGCGGCGAGACGACCCATTTCGAAATAGCGGATTGGCATCAGATCGTCGCCTTCGACTATGGACTCCATAAACACACCGGCGTCTGGTTGCAGATAACGCGTCCCGCTGTAGCGCTGTCTGGCGACCTGCATCGACTGCGCCGCCGCGCCGCTCTCCGTATCTGCCGGATCGACTTTGTTTGCCTGCACCGCTTTCCATTTCCGGTAACGCGCCGATGCCGCCAGTAGCTCGGGTAGTATCGCCATGGTTCACCTTTCAAAAATTGGAAATTTCTGTCGATCTTTATACACGCGGCTTTCGATAAATTCCATACCCCGTACGGGTGGGAGTTAGCAGACTGAGACCGTGCCCGTTTTTCATCGTCGTAGGCAAAACTCTAGCGTCGGCGGGGACCTTAAGGCACTTTGCGTAAAGCGCCGCGCCAGTGCTTGCCTTCTGCAAAATTAGTCCGAACGCAACTTCTGTTCAAAAAAAGCCCCGCAGATGCGGGGCTTTTTTACCAAACAAGATTATTTTTTTACCTGCGTCGCGGGCTTGCTGGCTGTACTCGCCGTCGCCATGTAATTATCGAAGTTCTGTTCTGCCACCCTGAACCATAGAATTTGGTCGTTGCGGAAGACTCTCCATGCGTCATAGACCTTCTTGAATTTTGGATTCTTGGCAGATTCTTCAGCGTACACCTCGTTCGCCGCTTTATGGCAGGCATTCATGATGTCTTTGCTAAACCCACGCAGTTGCACCTTGTTGCCGACCAATCGCTTCAACGCGGCTGGGTTAAGTGCATCGTACTTTGACACCATCCAACCGTTGGCTTCGGCGCATGCAGCTTCAAGAATCGCCTTGTACTCTGGAGGCAACGCTTCCCACTGTTTGATGTTAACGAACAGATCCAGCTCCGGACCACCTTCCCACCAGCCGGGGTA
>JANNRY010000006.1:0-5211 GCA_031401935.1 Betaproteobacteria bacterium
GAACAGGGCGTCGTATTCTTCGGCGGCTTGCCGCAGTGTGTTGGCGCGCATCGCCGCCACCAGGGTTTGCCACGGCCCTTCGAGGAACGCGCCGGGCTGCGGCGCCTGCGTCACCGCCACGTCGAATTGTTCGCGCAGCGCGGCGTCGACCTTACAATGCCGCATGACTGGCGACATCATTGCTGGCGAAGGCTCAGCCAGCTCTGTCGGTTGCCCGCCTCAATAAATACCTACTGTCGGAGAGACACGTGGCAATTCACACTGAAATCGATCACAACGCACGACAAGCGGCCAGCTACATCCTTGCCGGAAATTCCCATCGGCGTCAGCTTGGTATATGGGGTACTCCCGTGTTCGTGTGCCTGTCAATTCTGCTTTTGAATGCGCCGGCTGCGGTCGCCCAGATTATTACCACGATAGCCGGCGGTGGTGCCGGCAACAATGTTCCGGCGGTCTCGGCAGTTTTGAACGAACCAAACGGTGTGGCTGTTGACGCGTCGGGCAATGTCTACTTCACTGACCGCAACCTCATCAGGAAAATTGCGGCCGACACGGGGATTGTCTCGACGTTCGCCGGCGGAGGGTCTAGCGGTTTTTACAGCGACAAGCTGCCCGCGACTTCCACAGCGCTGCGCCTCTCCTCTGACATCACGCCCAATGGACTCGCTATCGGTCCAGGCGGTGATGTGTTCATAGCCGATTGGGGAAACAATCGAATTCGAAAGGTCAGCGCGCATACGGGCTTCATCGTTGACGTTGCGGGGACCGGAGAGCAAGGTTACAACGGTGACGGTCTTGCTGCGACTAGCGCCAAGCTCAATTTGAGTGCGAGCTACCGGGGGCCTGGCATTGCGGTTAGTGCATCGGGTGATCTGTACATCGCCGATACGGGAAATCGGCGGATTCGAAAAGTCGATGCGACGACGGGGCTGATTTCTACCATGGCGGGAACCGGCGCGGCAGGCACGCGCGTTGATAACATCGCCGCGACGGTCGCGGCACTTGATGCCCCGCAGTCGCTGGCAGTGGACCGGTCAGGCAATCTATATTTTCTTGAATCGAACACACCGTATCTTCGCAAGGTCGCGGCGGGAACCGGCATCATTACCACGATTGCCGGCAACGGTCTCTATACCGGGGGGGCGACGGGCAACGTCAAAACAGACAACATTACGCTTGGATTTTCGCGTGGCTTGGCGCTGGATTCCGCCGGCGATATCCACCTGGCTGACGCGGGCGGAAGTGTGCGCAAAATCACCCTTTCCACTGGGCAAATCGCCACGGTTGCGGGAGGCGGCTACTCCAGTAACAGTTACAACGGCGACAATATTCCCGCGACCTCCGCCTCGCTGAATTGGCCTGCTGCTGTTGCCCTGGACGCGGCCGGCAACATGTACATAGCGGATTCGCGAAATAATCGCATCAGAAAGGTTACCCAGACAACCGGGCTCATCTCAACCATCGGTGGCACGGGTGAGGCCTTTGGAGAAATTGGCGATAACGTCACGGCGACGCGCGCTGCACTCTACGGTCCAACCGGTGTGGCGGTCGATTCGATCGGCAACGTGTTTATTGCCGATTCATTAAACAGGCGCATTCGAAAGGTGTCGGCGGGATCGGGGAAGATAACGACGGTGGCGGGTGGCGGCGCATTCGGTACGCAATTCGTTGAAAACAGCGATGCGTTGAGTATGTCCTTGACCGAACCGACTTCGGTTGCCATCGATCTTTCCGGCAATTTGTTTATTGCAGACGGGCGCCAAAGCCGCGTGTACAAAGTGAACGCCGCGACGGGGCAGGCTTCAACTGTGGCCGGTGGCGCCGCCGAGGGATTCAGCGGCGACAATTTTCCTGCGCCAACTGCCGCGGTGTACCGGCCGTTTGGCGTCGCTGTTGACGTCGCGGGCAACGTCTATATTGCGGATACGTCCAACCACCGCGTTCGAAAAATTTCTGCCGCGACTGGATTGATTTCGACCGTGGCGGGGACAGGAATGCCCGGCTATAACGGCGATAGCATCGCGGCGACGAGCGCTCAGTTAAGTTCCCCCATCGGAGTCGCCGTTGATGTGCAAGGCAACCTCTATATTGGCGACAGCAACAATGGACGCCTGCGCAAAGTGACGGCAACCACGAGCGAAATAAGTACTGTAGTCGAGGGCCTTGGAGGGGCGAGACTCGTTGCTACTGGGATGCGCGGATTGTCCAACGGGCCCAGCGGGGTCGCCATCGATGCCGCCGGAGATGTCTACTTCGCAGCGGTGGGAAGAATTCACAAAGTGGCGGCCGCTGCGGGAACACTCACCACATTTGCAGGTGGCGGTTCGACAGACGCCGACAACGTTCCCGCAACAAGTGGCGTATTGCTTTCGCCCATTGGCGTTGCAACTGACCAGTTCGGCAACGTATTCATTGCGGATGCGGGGTCTGACGTGGGTGCGCAGAATAGCCGTATTCGCAAGGTGTCCATCGCCGCAAGCGAAGTGTCAGGAACGAGTTATCAGGGCCTTTGGTGGAATTCGCCGGCCGGCTCCGAATCAGGCTGGGGCATCAATTTCGCGCATCAGGGCGATACCATATTCGCCACGTGGTTCACCTATGGGGCGGATGGTAAGGCCCTCTGGATGACGATGGCCGCCACAAAAGCGGGAGCAGAATTCAACGGCACGATCTATCGGACGAGAGGCCCGGCATTCTCAGCAGTACCGTTCCGGCCCGAGCAGGTGTCGGCTACCGCCGCAGGTTCTGGAAAGCTCCGGTTCAGCGATGCAGACAACGGTGAATTCACCTTCACTATTGATGGTATGACCCATACCAAGTCAATCACCAAGCAAGTATTTGGCCCCTTGCCGTCGTGTTTCCTCGCTTCGCAGGTGGTCCTAGCGCAGGCAACGAACTACCAGGACATCTGGTGGAATTCGCCCGCAGGAAGCGAATCGGGCTGGGGCGTGAACTTCACGCATCAAGGCGAAAGTATTTTTGCAACCTGGTTTACCTACAATGCCAATGGCTCGCCGATGTGGCTTTCCGCCTCAATCCGGAAGTCGGCGCCAGGTGTGTATTCCGGCACCTTGATGCGGACCAGTGGCACACCCTTCAATGTCGTGCCGTTCGTCTCGCGTAATGTCGGTTTTGCTGAAGTGGGCAATTTGTCGGTGCGCTTCACCGATGGCAACGCAGCCCAGTTCACCTATACGCTCGATGGCATTACGCAGAGCAAATCCATTGTTCGACAGAGTTTCTCCGCTCCTGCTAGCGTTTGCGTGCAATAGCCAGCCAGCGACGTTGGTGGAGTTTGGGGCAGATGGGGCCGTCGCATTGTTTGTACGCTCAAAAACGTCGCCTAGGCGCCCGGGGACTTGGGACTCTGTAAAGGCCAGAAAAAGCTCTCGCGGATGCTCAATGTCCAAATATCTGAACAGAGATTCTCCTCAGCGGAAAGCCGAT
The DNA here is from genome assembly GCA_031401935.1 of Betaproteobacteria bacterium. GTDB lineage: Bacteria > Pseudomonadota > Gammaproteobacteria > Burkholderiales > Usitatibacteraceae > UKL13-2. Next base: position 3,448 of record JANNRY010000006.1, read on the forward strand.
CTATCGTGTTATCTCGCACTTTAATGACTGCTTTCGGGAAAATTGAAACCTGGGCATGAACGACAGGAATTGGCCGTTTGCGAAAGGTCACGTTGCAAAAAGATAATTTGCTCACACCTTGATCGCAATTCAGCTAAATGGGTTCCGGATTCTTAATAGCCCGTTCAGGATCTGGCCATCCTGCATATCCTCGGACAATACCGTACTGCATCCTGTAAGTAACGCCGAGGCAACAATCATTGCGTCATAGACCGACAGCCCGTATTTCTCGGCGATCTCTAAACCCTTATCATGGGTCTCTTCATTGATCGGTACCACCTTGCAAACGGCGCGGATCGTCGTAAGAACCTCCCGTATTTCCGCTAGCGACATCTTGAGCTTTCGTGAGGCAACCGAGGCAAACTCATTCAGGACTTGAACACTGATGACGCCACCAGCACTTAGCTCCTCCTCTGCGCGACCAGATTTGGACAGGTCGGCGGAAAGTATGTAGAGAAGAATGTTCGTATCGAAGAATCGCTCAGTCGCGTTCATGGGCTTCCAGGCGATCAAACTTAAAATCGGCAGGAAGACGTCCGCGAAATTTCCTCAGCTGCGCGAGTAATTCGCGCGCCGTAGGCCGCCTGTTGACTTCAAAGGCTCGCGCACCCGCAATCTGGATTTCAATCTCGTCCCCTTCCTTAAGCGTCAACGCTTCGACGACAGCCGCTGGTAGGCGCACTGCTAGGCTATTACCCCACTTTGCAACTTGCATAATGTTCCCCAAGGCAAATGATATACATGGTTATATTGTATATCTCGCCGATCACGCAATGCAAGCACACTGTGATCACCTGAAGGATTGCAAGCCTGCAAATGCATTAACTTGATCGTCCGGTCTGGGATGAATTGGCCCGCAATCCTGTATGACCGCGCCTGGCTGATCGGTGCCACTCAGCGTCCCCAAGTCCGCTTCAGAGTATCCCGGCGGCTGAAACCACTCAATCGAATAACCCGCAACTCCGCCGTGGTTGATTGACTGTTTTGCAAATAGCGGGTTTTCAGACTCGCACTATTACTGCGCCTATACAGTCGCCAGTAAAGAAACCATATTCGGAAAATACGCATTTTTGAAAAGAACTCTAGCACTGGTGAGGCGTTCGACGCGCTTTTGGCCTGTGAGGCCCACCAGATATGCATCTATACAAGAATTATTTTTCTGACGCCTTCGGCAGCATCACAAGTTCACACCACAAACGCATTCTTCGTCAGCGCCACCATCACAATGTAGGAAAAGACCGCCACGGCCGCAACGAAGGCGGACACACGTATCGTCCGCGTCCTGCCGCGCTTCAATGCGATGCTGCCCAATACAACGTACGCAATGAGCAGAAGCACCTTGGCGGTGAGCCAATTCTGAACGATTGGATACTGGCCGCTCCATGAAACCATCACCAGCGCGCTGGCAAGAAGAAGGGTATCGACAACGTGCGGCAGGATTTTGACCGTGCGCCAGTTCAGCATTGGCGAATCACGCCGCATCCACACGCCACGCAGTAAAAACAAGCTGCCACTTAGCGCCGCGCAGCCGATATGCAGATGCTTGATGGTGCCGTAGTCCATGCGTCCAATCTAGAATTTAAGAACCACTTCTGCCAGCGCAGTCGTTCCGGGTTGTTTGAAGAAATCAAAATATTGGCGATTCAATACGTTACTGACCGATACCGCAACCTTCAAGCGCGGATCGAATTGATAGCCGAGCTTGGCGTTGACGACCGTGTGTGC
>JANNRY010000007.1:0-3616 GCA_031401935.1 Betaproteobacteria bacterium
GACGAGCGGGACGAGTTCAACTGCCACCGACTCCAGCGTCATGTGACCGGATTCGATCTTGGAAAAATCGAGCACATCGTCGATGAGCCGCAGCAGCGTATCGCCGGAGGATCGGATCAGGCGGATATAGTCGTGTTGCTCATCGTTTAGCGTGGTTTCACTCAACAGGCTGGTCATGCCGAGTACGCCGTTCAGCGGCGTGCGGATTTCGTGGCTCATGGTGGCCAGAAAGGATTCCTTGGCGCGGGCCGCTTCCGTGACGCGCACATTGGCTTCGATCAGCTCAACTTCTGCCAGTTTGCGATCTGTCACGTCGGCGATGGAGCCAACAAATCGCACCGCCCGGCCTTCTGCATTACGCTGCGCGACCGCACGCACCCTTACCCACACGTAGCGTAGGTCGTAGTGCCTGATGCGGGATTCGATGTCGAAAAACGCAGTTTCACCCTTGAAATGGGCCAGCACGCGTCGCTGCACCTCGGCATAGTCTTCCGGGTGGAAGTGATCCTGCCAATCAAAAATTGTTGGGAAGGTGCTATCTGTGTAGCCCAGAATTTCACGGAACCGCGGTGAATAGTAGGCGCTGGCGTTGTCTGAAAGATCAAGGTCCCAGATGCCTTGTTGCGATGAGCGGATGACCAGATCGAGTTGTTCGCGTTGTCGCGCCAGCTCACGCTCCAGCTTTTTGATCAACGTGACATCGGTAATGGTGCCGATCATGCCATCCACACTGCCGTCGGCGCGTTTCAATATTTTTCTTGCGGTGATGGTTTCAAGCTGTTGGCCGTCGGCATTCGTAAAAACGCCTTCGCTCGCGTCATAGCCAGATGGTGAAGTCAGCACCTTTAAATCGTCGTTTTCATTCCGCGACACATCATTGGTTGATTGCACGTCCTGACTGGTTTTGCCCAGGATGTCCTTTCTCTTGCGACCGCTAAGCTGCTCCCACGCTTGATTCACCGCAACGAACCGACCTGCCGCATCTTTCCTGAAGATGGGATTGGGATTGAATTCGATTAAATCTTCGGTGAAGCGGGTTTGGTCCTGCAATTTTCGCGTCATGCTGGCCGCGAGTGATTCAGCTTCCTGACGCAGGCGCGTCAGTAACAGCACCAATGCGCCGAGCAGCATGGTGCCGAAGATGCCGATCACGAGAATGACGCGGGGCATGTCGCTGCGCAGCGATTTCTCGATTTGCGGGGTTGAGGAAATTTTCAGGCGCAATGTGCGTTGGCCAAACTCAACGGGTAGCTCCGTGCTGAGTTCTGAACTCGATTGGGTTGCGTTCGATGAACCAGCTGAGGGAGAGATGCGCTTGGCACCATCGAAAAGTTCGTGGACTACCGGATAGGCGGGATCGCGCTCCATGCGTGTGACCATCGCCGCCAGATCAACGATCGCAACTACCGAGATCATCGAACCGATGGCTTGCTCCGCTGGGGATGCGCGATTACTGGTTTCAGTGTTGGGTCGCAGTGTCAGCGGTAGTACCAAGGCTACCCAATCCTGGGACGGAAGGTTGCCAACAGACTTGGCCAGCGGTTGCGACATGGTCAATGCTGTCGTTGATGTCGCGCGGCTGATTGACTCAGCCAGCGCCGGCGATGACCTCGACGTCGGTACGTCAGCGCTAGTAATTGACGGCGCGATTAGACTCATGATCGTCGTCTGTACTGCTGGTGTATCCGCGGTACGAACCAACTGCAACGCGATGATGCCTGGATACGCGCCCCGATTTCGAACGCGTGCTGCTACGTAGCTGTCCAATTCAGAATGACTGACGTTCGGTAAGGCGGACGCTAAGGCCTTCGCGCCATACAATATATTTTCGATGTCACGCAATTGCTGGAGCAAGGCGCGTTTTTCACCCCGCGCGATCTCGACAAAGCGTGCATCGGCGTCCGCGCGCAACTGGCGCGAGCTTTGGAAAGCGGCGAGCAACGTGGAGATCAGTAACGCCGCCAAAATCAACCAAGGGAGCTCGATTTTGCGCAGTCGTGAGACAGCACGGCTTATGAAATCATGCGTTAATGGTTGCTCCATAGGTTAGTAGATTACCTGATCACCGGTCATTTTTATAGGTCTGACGGTGGTTGATCGGTCGGCAGCGATCTCGAAATAGCTATAAAATTCAATGGTATTAAATTGTTTGTTGAGTAAAAACATGAATTCTCCAAAGTGGTCGCTGGTATTTCGCACGCGCTGGGCTGTTTTTAGCCTTGCAGCCGCTGCATTGTTCAGCGCCGCGAATGCCTCTGCCAATATTTACGCGTTCAAAGACGAAAAAGGCGTGACCCATTTTTCCAATTTGCCGCATCTGGATAAGCGCTACAAACTGGTTTATCGGATTCCCACCTCTGCGCAATTGCGCCCGAACGCCTGGTCGGCAAGCGGCCCAAGGGTTGTCGATATCGAGAAACTGGTCCCAATCATCGCGAACGCCGCAAGAACGCATGGGCTGGATGCCAAGCTGATTCACGCGGTGATTCGCGCCGAGTCCGGCTACAACGAGCAAGCAATCTCACCCAAGGGCGCGATTGGATTGATGCAACTTATCCCGGCAACTGCGCAACGCTACGGCGTCATCAACAGTTATGATCCGACCGAAAATATTTCAGGTGGCACGCGCTACTTGCGCGATCTGCTCAAGATGTTCAACGGCAACGTTGAATTAGCGCTGGCCGGTTACAACGCAGGCGAAAATGCGGTGATCCGCGCTGGCAATCGTATTCCGCCATATCCAGAGACGATGGCCTACGTGCCAAAAGTGCTCAATTTCTATCGCAGTCCGGAAGTTGCCCGATTTTGAACGTCAGCAGCACGAAATGAGTGAACTCTAGCACTGGCGCGCCTTATAGGCTGCTATTGCTCCAAGAGGCTCGCCAGTGCTAGGGTCCCAATAAATCAGTCTCCCGCAACAGGCGCTGCGGAACCGTTTTGTACAGGTTTCGGTTGGCTTTGCGGATCTGCGGCGTGTTGGTGGTTGCGCGCGAAAATCGTATAAAACGTCGGCACCACAAACAGCGTGAGCACCGTGCCCAACGACATACCCCCAACAATCACCCAGCCGATGACCTGACGCGATTCGGCTCCCGCGCCACGCGCCAGCGCCAGTGGGATTGCACCCAGCACCATGGCACCGGTGGTCATCAGGATCGGCCGCAAACGCAACGTCGCCGATTCGATCACAGCCTCGCGCATCCCCATACCGCGTTCCTGCAATTGATTCGCAAATTCGACAATCAATATGCCGTGCTTGGTGATCAAGCCGACCAGCGTAATGAGCCCAATTTGGCTGTACACATTGAGCGAGCCACCAGTGAGCCATAACGCGAGTAAAGCGCCGGTCATCGAAAGTGGTACGGTCAGCATGATCACGAACGGATCGACGAAGCTCTCGAATTGCGCGGCCAGCACCAAATAAATAAACGCCAGCGCCAGCACAAAGGTGAGATAGATGCTGCCCGATGAATCGCGGAACTCGCGCGACTGCCCGGACAAATCGTTCTGCACCGTTGGCGGCAGCACGCGCTTGGTGGCGTGCTTCATGAAATCGATCGCATCCTTGATGGCATAGCCTGGGGCCAAGTTGGCGTCTATGCGCGCGGCCCGCAGT
>JANNRY010000008.1:0-5834 GCA_031401935.1 Betaproteobacteria bacterium
TGAGAAAGGCAGGCAAGCTTCGTGAGCGCACTATCGTTGCGGTCTTGGTCGCCTCCTGCGTCGAGTTTGTCGCCCTTCCGCCATATGCAGTTGCATTCTGGTCAGACCATAGTGTTCACACTCCAGAAACGCAGGAGCTCCCCACAAATATCCTCGGGGTCTTCTGGTGGGCCTATGTCCTGTTCGTTACGCTTGCTATTGCATTTGCGAAAGGCCACCGCTTGCCGACCGCGGGATTAGCGGCATTTCCCTTATGGTTGAACTACAGCATCTTCTTTGTTTCCATCATGGCAGTCTCAGGCGTATGGCTGTAGTTTTGCCGTCTAACTCGGCGCTCAAGGCCGCTCCCTTTGGTCGCTGGACGCCGCAAAAGCGCGGCGCCCTTTAGCTAGGTCGTTAGCCATCAAAAGGACCGCCGTCGTGTTGTCTGACGAGATCGACAATTTCTCGAAAAGGTACAGGGACACTTTTCTGCGCGGCATCCCCCGCCTATTCAACGACGACGGTGCGTATCTCTCCTTTGGCTGCATTTTCTCCGGAGCAGAGGCATTAGCCGGTTACCGCTATCCCAACGAGCCTAGGAACGGCCTCCGCTTCAAGCAATTTATCGGCGACTATTTTGACCCGCAGTACCACCCCCTAGCCGACAAGCTGTGGGAACTGCGCAACTCGGTAATTCACGGCTTTTCACCAAAGCATTTTGCACTTTGTCATGGTCAAACCCACATGCATATGGTCAAGTCACCACCCTACGTGGCAGTACTGAACGCAGAGAATACGTTCGAAGCGCTGCACGATGCTGCAGAGAAGTATCTTGCGGACCTGGCAGCGAGCACCGCGATTCAACAATTCTTCGAAACACACCTGAAGTCTGTCAAAGGTGGTGGCTTTTATGTACATTGAGAGTGATCATGGCTAACTCGTCGCTCAAGGTCGCTCCCGTTGGTCGCTGGACGCCGCAAAAGCGCGGCGCCCTTTAGCTTGGTCGTTATGCCCCACTAGCCGAATAATGGAAGCCTCAGACAAACAGAAGTTGGTTGAGTCAATCGAAAAGGCATGGACTGGTGTTCCATACCCTGGTGATCAGAACATTTTCACGCCAGAGTCTTATGACGACGAGGGCATTACCGAATACTTTTCGGGTACTACTTGGAAAGGCCATACGATTGCCGGCCTGAGAAGTCGTTGCTCTGCGATAAACACATTCTTTACACCGAAGGCATACCACTATTGGTTGCCGGCTTACCTAATTGCCGCCGTTGAAGACCCATTGGAGTTAAGCCAAGGTGCTCAGTGTCTGGTTGCCTCAGTTTCCCCCGGTAGAGGCTCGGATGTAGAGGAGAAAATGGCATTATTGACCAACGAGCAAATGTTGGCCGTGACCAAGGTTCTTGAATATCTTATCGAGGTTTATCGAGACCCTTCTTATCCCGATGACACGAAAGACGAAGAGAATGCTCTTAAATTTCTCTCCTCCATCAAGAGCGTGGCATAACATTGCGGTCAAGATCGCTCCCTTCGGTCGCTGGGACGGCGCAAAAGCGCGCCGCCCTTTACCTTAATCGTTATACAAATGCGAGCTCAACGAGCTAGGTACTTAGCAATTTGGCTCTCGGTCGCAGCAACTGCGGTCGTTGCTTTGTCTTATTTCGCCCGTGTTCCATATATTTATTCTGTTTGTGGTCTTGCTGCCTGGATTGCATTTGGCCATTTGATTACCATTGACGACGATGCGCCCGGCGGGTGGAGCAATCCAGAAAATTCAAAGTCAATCTGGCATGACTCATTGATTGAACTGCTAATCAAGTTTGCCGTTTTGCTTGGGCTCGTCTCTCTCGTCTTCGCGTTTCCAACACTCAACCAGATAGGCGCATAAGTCTATGGTTTTGTATAACTCGTCGCTCAAGGTCGTTCCCTGTGGTCGCTGGACGCCGCAAAAGCGCGGCGCCCGTTAGCTCGGACGTTAAACATCTCGTCAGAATTGGAGGCATTGAAAGTGTCCGAGCCAGTGTGCCCTCGCTGCAGTCGCAAAGCCTTCTCAAATTGGAGGAAGCTCGGTATAGGGCCGCTTAAGCGCGTGCCTTGCGAGAGTTGCGGGGTATTGCTAAGCGCGGCGTGGGTTCCGAGCATCATTGCTATTGTTCTCGCCAGTTTTTCGCCCGTAATTGGAATCGTGGCTGCTATTTCCATTTACTCTGGTCCAATGACCTTTAAAGTTGCAATTGCTGGCCTTGTTGCAAGTGCTGTTATTGCGTCGCTTCCATTCGCGTGGCTGTATGCCAGGTTTGTGCCTTTGGTAGCAAGAGATGTCTAACTCGTCAGTCAAAAGCGCTCCCTTCGGTCGCTGGACGGCGCAAAAGCGCGCCGCCTTTTACCTTGGTCGTTAGGCCTCACAAAGATGCAAATTCGCGCCATCCGCCCGCAGGAAATAGAACAAGCCCGAGTGCTGCTGCAGAGAGCGAACTGGGGAAAACGTGTTTCGAATCCAGAAGTCTTCTCCGAACTACTTTCACACTCTCAGGTTGCGATCGTGGCAGTTCAGAACGAGGAAGTCATAGGATTCCTCCGTGCGCTTACGGACAGCATCTTCAATGGGTACATCTCAATGGTTGTCGTGCATGAAGCGCATCGCGGAAAAGGCGTTGGCACCGCGCTGGTGAAAGCCGTCATGGGAGATCGACCGGAAATGACCTGGGTTCTCAGAGCAGGACGCGACGGAGTCTCAGAGTTCTACAAGAAGCTCGGATTCTCTGTCTCTGAAGTAGCAATGGAACGTCCCGGGCGTCGCGAGTGAGGCCCATCACTCAAGCGGAGCGCCAACGGCAGGCCACCAGGCCCGGTCTGGCGGTACGCGGGACATTTTCGCCAGCCCTGGCCTGGCGTCCCGCCGTCGTCGCCCGCTTATCTCGAAGGTTAAGCCGCAAAGGACAGTACTCCCGCAAATGAAAATTGGAATGCAAACTTGGGGCAGCCATGGCGACATTCGTCCCTTTGTAGCCTTGGCCGAGGGCCTACAGGCCGCAGGCCATGACGTAACACTGGTTATAACTTGCGTAGATAGCGAACGCTATAACGCGCTTAGCACCAGAACCAGTTTTAAGCTGCAGGTTGTTTCAACCCCCGTGATACCGGACAAGCTAATGCTTGAGAAGATCGGGCACACCATCATCCATGAACGCAACGCGATGAAACAAACGCAGATCGTTATTGAGCGGCTGTTGATTCCAGCAGAGTTTGAAATGTTCCAAGCCTCAGAACGCCTCTGCGTTGAGAACGAATTGGTGGTCGGGCACTACTTTCTTTATACGCTGGGCGCCGCCGCTGAACGTCACGGCCGCCCCTACGTGTGTGTTGCACTTGCTCATGGCGCAGTGCCGTCTTCGTTTAAACCGCCTACGGGCGTTCCTAATCTTGGAAAGCTCTGCAATCGCCTATTTTGGCGGCTCGCAAGATCCGTCCTAAACAAGAGCCTCAAGAAGTATCCCGATCGATTGCGAGTAAAAAACGGAATCAAGCCCGCACGCGACTTGATCGACAACGTTTGGGCGTCAGAGTATCTAACCTTGCTAGCCATTAGCCCAACCATCTGCGAGAAAAAATCAGACTGGCCAAATCACTATCACGTTTGCGGAGCCCTTGACACACAAGTATCGGTATCGGAAGGCGACATCCCGGAGCAGCTCCAGTCGTTCTTATCTAGTGGCTCCCGTCCCGTATATATGACCTTCGGGAGCATGATCTCAGGCAGTGAGGAGAGGCAGACAATCGCCCTGTTGACTAATGCGGCAAGGGCAGCATCGGTGCGTGCGGTCATACAGGCGCCATACTGGAGCGAACTCGGATTCGAGTCAAACAGCCAGATCCATTATGTAAGTTCCGCCCCGCACTCAGCAGTTTTTCCCAGGTGCAAGTTAGTCGTCCATCACGGCGGCGCAGGAACGTCGCAAGCGGCGCTACGCGCAGGGATACCTTCAGTCGTCATTGCTCATACGGCAGAGCAGGAACTCTGGGGACAAGAGCTTGAGAGAATAGGCGTCGCATGCAAGCTGATCCTTCGCAAGAAATCAACACCCGACCGAATCGCCGCGGCCATTATCGTTGTGGCGCGATCTGAACATATAGATGAGAACGCAAAGAGACTGGGTACTTGCGTCTCGAAAGAGGATGGCGTTGCAACTGCTGTGAGACTGATTGGTGATAGGTTTGCGGCCTAACAATTTATTCAAGCGTTCAAGCGAAGCCGCTTTGCGGCGCGGCTGAATTCAGGCGTTATGCGGCATGTCGGCATCGCATGTAAAATTTGCAGATGAAAGTCCAAGAACTGATCAATTTGCTGAAAGATGATGGCTGGTCTCAAGTGCGAATGAAAGGAAGTCATCGTCAGTTCCATCATTTGCAAAAGCCCGGAACAGTAACTGTTTCCGGAAAACCGAGTGTAGACGTGCCGCCTGGAACATTGGCCAGTGTTTTGCGGCAAGCAGGCCTTAAGAAATAGGAGTGTTCCATGCGTTATTTAGTCATCGTCGAAAAGGGACCTACTTCCTTTGGTGCGTACGTCCCCGATTTACCGGGTTGCGTCGCTGCGGGTGAATCAAAAGAAGAAGTTCTAGCCTTAATCCCTGAGGCCATCGAATTCCACATTGAAGGCCTCAAGAAAGATGGGCTGCCTGTTCCGCTGCCTGCCTCGTACAGCGAACTTGTCGATATTGCCGCATAACACGGCGGTCGGGCGGACGGCGCAACAGCGCGCCGCCGTTCACCTGGGTCGTTGAAGCATCGCAAGGAACATCTATGCACGTTCTCCGAAAGATGACCGAGCCCGAGTACGCCGTATGGCTCGACGCGCTCGTGCCCGCCTATGCCGCCGACAAGGTCGCAGTTGGAAGATGGTCTGAGCAAGAAGCCATCGAACTGGCTCGTAAGGAGTACGGCGAGTTGCTGCCCATGGGCCTGGAGACTGAGAACAACGACCTCTTAGCTGTGCTCGATCAGTCGGGTCAGCCAGTCGGATCACTGTGGTTTGGCGAAGGCCAGCGAGTCGGCTACAAGGTTGCCTTTGTCTTCGACTTGGTCATAGAAACAAAGTACAGACGCCTCGGGCACGCAAAACGAGCGCTCCGGGCACTCGAGATCGAGGCTGCAAAGCGAGGTTTGGCGGGTATCGCTTTGCACGTCTTCGGACACAACGCCGGCGGCCGAGCCCTTTATGCCGAACTGGGGTATGCCCCAACGAACATCAATCTGTACAAGACAATCACGCCTCGTGGCAACAGCGACGCCTAGCCCCTCATCATTCAAGCCGATGCGGCTTTCGTGAATTCGTATGTCGGCTTTAGGTCAAAAAACAACCTCAATGTAGAATCGACGCGACCGGCCAAAAGCGGCGCTTCGCCAGTACTTTCTGATTTCACATATTGATCCAGGAAATCAGCTGAAAAATAATTTGACTCTGGTGTTGTTCGTTTCATGGTTCGGTTAGCCTGGGTGCTGCACTCAATCGATCCACCGTTCACCCTAAACTCCTCCCCTTCCATGCTTTTCCCCAAAATCCAATTCCCCGTCAGCGGTCACATGCTGAATCGCAGACAATTCATATCCGCAAGCCTCGTTACCGCGGTCGCCGGCCTCGCACCGCTGCGGACAGCGCTGGCCGTAGCCCCACTTCCGTTAAGCAGCGACATCGGCAAGCTGGCGCGGGTTTTGGTCCACAGTTTCAGGGCGACCGATCACCCGGTCGATATCCTCGGTGACAGCTTGCTTCCTGGCGCGGAAGCCGATACTGCGATCGCCGCCGCGCAGCATGCCGAACTGATCCGCTTACTGCGCGTTTCCGG
>JANNRY010000009.1:0-2279 GCA_031401935.1 Betaproteobacteria bacterium
CGCCAAGGGCGCTGCGGTGCGCGAACTGGTGCACGGCGATCGCCGCCTGAAATCTCCGTTGAAGCTCGTCAACGGCGAGTGGCAGAAGGTTTCGTGGGATCAGGCGATCAACGAGATCGGCGACAAGATGCTCGAGATCCGCGCCAAGTCCGGCGCCGATTCGGTCTACCTGCTCGGCTCGGCGAAATTCTCCAACGAAGGCGGCTATCTGTTCCGCAAGTTCGCGGCGTTCTGGGGCACCAACTCGATCGACCACCAGGCGCGCATCTGTCACTCCACCACGGTGGCCGGTGTGGCGAACACCTGGGGTTACGGTGCGATGACCAACTCGTACAACGACATGTCGAACACCAAGTGCGCCATGTATATCGGCTCCAACGCTGCTGAAGCACATCCGGTGTCGATGTTGCACATGCTAAACGCGAAAGAAAACGGCGCCCGGATGATCGTGGTTGATCCACGTTTCACGCGTACCGCAGCCAAGGCCGATCAATACATCCGCATTCGCTCTGGTACGGATATCCCGTTCCTGTTTGGCATGCTGTATCACATCTTCAGCAACGGCTGGGAAGACAAGCAATACATCAATGACCGTGTCTTCGGCATGGATAAGGTCAAAGAAGATGTCATGAAGAAGTGGAACCCGAAGGCCGTTGAAGAAGCCTGCGGCGTGCCGGAAGCTGAGGTCTATGCGGCGGCGGAAGCGATGGCAAAAAACCGTCCCTCCACGATTGTTTGGTGCATGGGTCAGACTCAACACACCATCGGGAACGCCATTGTGCGCGCCTCGTGCATTCTGCAATTGGCGCTGGGCAATATCGGCACTTCAGGCGGTGGGGCAAACATTTTCCGCGGCCACGATAACGTTCAGGGCGCAACCGACGTTGGCCCGAATCCGGACTCGCTACCTGGTTATTACGGCTTGGCGACCGGTTCGTGGAAACACTGGGCCAAAGTATGGAACGTCGATTACGACTGGATCAAGGCGCAGTACGCCTCGCAGGCAATGATGGAAAAGCCGGGCATGACGGTATCGCGCTGGATCGACGGCGTGCTGGAGGACAACAAACTGATCGATCAGGAGAGTAACCTGCGCGCATGTGTGTACTGGGGGCACGCGCCGAATTCGCAGACCCGTGGTCTGGACATGAAGAAGGCGATGGAGAAGCTGGATTTGCTGGTCGTTATTGATCCGTATCCGACAGCGACTGCTGCGATGCCGGATCGTCAGGAGGGTGTGTATCTATTGCCTGCTGCAACGCAGTTTGAAACTGTGGGTAGTGTGACGGCATCAAATCGTTCGATTCAGTGGCGCGAGAAAGTTATTGAGCCCCTGTTTGAATCCAAGCCTGATCACACCATCATGTACTTGTTCGCCAAAAAGTTTGGATTTGGTGATCAACTGGTAGGCAAGGCGAATGGCAAGCAGAATATTGCCCTGAAAGGCGACGAGCCAGTCGTAGAAGACATCCTGCGAGAAATCAACGCAGGTACCTGGACGATTGGTTACACCGGTCAATCACCGGAGCGCCTGAAAGCGCATATGCGCAACATGGACGCGTTCGACGTCAAGACGCTTCGTTGCACCAAGGATGTCATCGACAAAGAATCCGGCTACAACATGAACGGGGATTATTTCGGACTGCCCTGGCCCTGTTACGGCAATGCCGCGCTCAAACATCCTGGCTCGCCCAACTTGTACGACACCAGCAAACACGTGATGGATGGTGGCGGGAATTTCCGCGCCAATTTTGGTGTGGATAAGGATGGCGTCAATTTGCTGGCCGAAGATGGCTCGCATTCCAAAGGGGCAGACATCACCACCGGCTATCCCGAGTTTGATCACGTATTGTTGAAGAAGCTCGGTTGGTGGGCCGACCTGACCGAAGCCGAACAAAAAGCGGCAGAGGGCAAGAACTGGAAGACGGATCTTTCCGGTGGTATCCAGCGCGTTGTGATGAAAGTTCACGGCTGCCATCCCTTTGGTAACGCCAAGGCGCGAGCGGTTGTGTGGAATTTCCCGGATGCTGTGCCACAGCACCGCGAACCAATCTACAGCCCGCGTCCGGATATGGTTGCGAAATATCCAACACACGCCGATAAGGCCAATTTCTGGCGCATCCACACGCTCTACAAAACCATTCAAGACAAGAACAAGGACATCAGCAAAGACTTTCCGCTGATCCTGACATCGGGTCGTCTGGTGGAGTACGAAGGCGGCGGCGACGAGACGCGCTCAAATCCCTGGCTGGCTGAATTGCAGCAAGAGAACTTTGTGG
>JANNRY010000010.1:0-7540 GCA_031401935.1 Betaproteobacteria bacterium
AGGTGATCGATTGGCCCGTGAGCGTCGGATTTTGGGAAGAACCGATGGTGGTCGTGGTGCCAATGCCCACGCTTGCTTTTACGTTCTGTAACGCGACACGAATCTCATTCATAGACCGCGCGTTGTCATTCTGATTGGCCACGCCGCATGGCTGCGAAACGCCACCGGGGCGCATGCATTGCACGTTGGGATTGGAGAACTTCAGCGTCACCGGATTGAAGTAACTCATGATCGTACCGATGTTGTTGGCGGTAGAAGTGGAGCAGACCGGCTGCGTTGTGCAACCGCCACTGCCAGGTGGCAAATTCGGGTTGCAGGTGAGGGTGCCGCTGGCGCAGAAAAAATGCCCGAACGAATAGGGTTTAGAGCCTGAGGGCGGCACAGCGAGGCCGCCTCGCTGGTAGGCCGCTGTGGCACGGTCGTGTGCGTTGCCCATGTTGTGACCAAGCTCATGGATAAACACTTGATCGCAGCCGACAACACAACCGGTGGTCACCGAATACATGTAGTTTGCGTTGGGATTTGCAGAGGTGGTGAGCCACGCGATGCCACTGCCACCAAAATCAGAACCGCTGCGCAGGAACGCCACCATATCCGCGCCGTTGGCGGTGCGGATGGACTCAATGCTCGAAAACACGCCCGTGCCGCCGCCTGCGACAGGGGTGATGGCATCTAGTGCAGGGTCATCGCCGCCGCCATCGGTGTAGTTCACCATCGTCGTGTTGACGAGGCGCAACGTGATCGCGACTTCGCTATCGATGTAGGCGGTATTGGCGGCGGTGACGAGATTATTAAAGCGCGTGAGCAGCCCCACGCCAAGTCGGTTGCTCAACCCGTTGGTGTAGACGATCATCAAATCGACGGTGACTTGGGGCGCCGGCGCGGCAAGTGAGATCGCAGCTTCACCCGCTTGATTCGCAATGCGCGCCAGACTCGACGGCAGTCCAGTGTTTTTCGTATCGGGTGCGGGACCCTCAGGCGCACGCCGGGCGTCGTCACCAAGATCAACCAAGGGCACGTACTTATTTTCTTCCGCCATGTCGACCAGCAAATCCAGCCCCGCCTGTCCGGGAACGATGCGGTAAATATTGTCGGCCGTGCGGATCGAACCAAATGTACCGCCAGGCCCGGTGGTGATGATGGTCCGATAGTCTTTGCCCAAGCTTTTAAGATAACCAACCGACGAGCGCATGCCACCACCGTGGTCTTCGATGCGATCAAAAATAATCAGATGCCGGGTTGCGTTTGGCAACACGAATTCAAATTCATCGTTCTTTTTGAGTTCGGTCATCGCGGCGCGATTAAGCATGATCGGTGTCGGCGCGCTCTTGATTTCGAATTGCGGACTCGCGACACTGCCGCCGATGATCGGCGTGAGCAGATTTTGTGCGGCGAGTGCGTTGGTGGTGCTGATGAAAAGCGCGAGCGCTAAAAAAAGCAGTCGCGTGACGATCAACGGGCGTTTAACGGCGCTAAACATGATGAACCTCGAATCCGGCGATGGCGGGGTGAGTCTGGTTTGCTTATCGCTTGATTGTAAACATACTTCGTCTGGCGACATGTTGAATTTGCCACACTCCTGACTGATTTCGACCATCAGACTGTCACACGCCTCCCTTTTAATAGCTCTTTTCCGGGGAGAAACGCATGGCAAAGTCGTTTGATGGCAATCGTCGCAAATTCATTGTCAGCACCACTGCAACGGCCACGGCAGTTGCGCTTGGGGGTTCGCTCACTGCGTGCTCGAATGGCGATTCGCAATCCATCATCCCTGTACCGAATTTCACTTATGGCGTGGCAAGTGGAGATCCCTTGGCTGATCGGGTCATCCTATGGACTTATGCAAAATATCCAGAAGGCAATACCAATGTGCCGCTTACCTGGCAGGTCGCAACAGATCGCAACTTTTCCAATATCGTGGCGAGCGGACGCGTTGAAGCCACAGAGGCAACCGGCTTCACTGCCAAAGTAGACGCGACCGGCCTTGCGGCTGGGACAGACTACTTCTATCGTTTCCTTGGCAATCTGGAGACCACGTCGGTGATTGGTATCACGCGAACACTTCCCACTGCGAGCGCCGCATCGCTCAAGTTCGCCGTGTTTTCCTGCACGCTTTACTCAGAAGGCTACTTCAATACTTATGATGCCGCGGCGAAATCCGACGCGCAGTTTGCGATTCATCTTGGTGACTACATTTACGAATATGGTGCCGCTGCCAATAAGTTTGGAAATACCGACGCGGTGCAGTTAGGGCGCGTCACCGTACCAGCCAACGACATCGTGACCCTTGCCGACTATCGGGCACGTTATGCGCTTTACCGGTCGGATATTAATCTTCAGGCCCTGCACGCGAGGATGCCGTGGATCACCATCTGGGACGATCATGAGTTTGCCAACAATGCTTATGTAGGCGGTGCCGAGAACCACAATCCCGCAACGCAGGGCGACTGGAACACGCGCAAAAATATCGCCGCACGCGTTTATCACGAATGGCTGCCGATTCGTGCGCCTGATACATCCAATCTGCTGAAAATATATCGCTCGTTTGATTTCGGCAGTTTGTTTTCATTGCACATGATCGATACGCGCATCGAGGGACGCGATCGCCAGTACGATAGTTTCGGTGATGCCGACGGCGGCGTGACCCGTTACGTGACTGGCCTCACGCCGAATGCGAACGGCGTGCCGCCTGATGCCTCGCGCCGGATGATGAGCCTTGAGCAACAGAACTGGCTTACCGGCCGTGTCGGCGCGTCGACTGCTTCGTGGCAATTTATCGGTAATCAGGACCTCATGGCTCGGATGTGGCTGCCGCTGTCGGTTTTGCAGTTTTTTGCCGGTGATACTCCCAACCCCGCTGCTGGTGGTGCGGCCATTCAGACCTACCTCGGCGCCAAAGCCACTCGCGCTGCCGCTGGAAATGCAGCGTTAACCACGGTCCAAGCCGATCTCCTGAACCCCGCCAGAAATCCTCGCCTGCCTTACAACCTTGATGCCTGGGATGGCTATCCGATACAGCGTGAAAGTATCCTGCAAACGATAAAAGCGCAGGGCAAAAAATTGGTGGTGTTGTCGGGAGATTCTCATAATGGCTGGTTCACCAGAGTGACGACACTCGCGGGCGAGAGGGTCGGTGTTGAGTTTGCCTCTGCATCGGTCACGTCGCCGGGATTTGAGAGCGCGGGCCTCGGCGGACTTGCCGCATCCCTCGATGGCAGCGCACTGGTGCCACAGCTTGGCAATGCGGCAGTCGGCGCGGGACTAGGGCTAATCGATGACCTCAATTATTGCGACACGATTCGCCGCGGATTCCTGCTGATGACGGTCACGGCGGCATCGGTAAAAGGCGAGTACTTTTACGTAAGCACAGTGAAATCGCCCACTTACACAAGCGCTATCGGACGCACGATTACCGTGGCGGCCGCTGGTGCCATTACCTATGCATAGCTGGTTCGATGATCCTGCAGTCTGGGCTAAATGCAGGCGTCGCGCGCAAATACTCAAGCAACCGCGAGGCTCTCGAGTCGAAAATGCTCCGAAAGTCTCGGCGCCAGGGTTGTTTGACAGGTAGGTCAGTCGCTTTCCAATGATCCTGATGATTCTCGCGCCGCGTGCGCCAGAGTTTCAACTTGGTCTCGTGCATTTCAGTCTGTCGATCCAGCCTCGCCATTGATTTCGCCGGGAAGTGGATGTGTCATCAATATTTCATTGTTTTTTGCGAGAATTATGGACATTAAAAACGTAAACGCCTTCCTGAAATCTCAATAGGGATCAAATGAGCATCAATCGAAACGGCTTCATATGCAATTTTCAGTTCAATAGAAGGACGGGCCACACCTCGTATCCAGTTGTGATTGGCAAGCTTGGAATTATCCTCGCCGCCTGCGCAATCGTGGGGTGTAGTCAAAAGGATATGACGCCAACCACTGCGGAGAGAGTCAAGCTTGTCGAAGAAAGGCAAAAGACTGATCCAAATTCTAGTCTGCCAAAACCGACAAACGCACTGTCTGCCGATAAATCAAATCAGGTCGCTGAAGAGTCATCGCCCCGAGTTGAGAGAACTGCGGACGTAAGCAAGCCTGATGGCACAGCAGAGGTGAGAGTGCGCTGATCCGCAATCATCTTAGCTACATGATTACATCTGCCACGATCTACCCGTTAAACGAAGGTAGTCTGCGTTCGAGCGCATACCAGCTCCCGAAAGCAGAAGACCTTTGTATTGTTTTCCAGCCAATATTCGACGTTATGACCGGCGCGGTGATGGCGTTTGAGGCACTCACTCGGCTCAACGGTCAGCCGGAATTGGGATTTCCGC
The DNA here is from genome assembly GCA_031401935.1 of Betaproteobacteria bacterium. Taxonomy (GTDB): domain Bacteria; phylum Pseudomonadota; class Gammaproteobacteria; order Burkholderiales; family Usitatibacteraceae; genus UKL13-2. Next base: position 4,316 of record JANNRY010000010.1, read on the forward strand.
GTAACCTGCTCGATGCCGCGCGTGCTGGCGGGCAATTGATGAAGTTCAATGAAATGCTTTCGGTGATGGCAGTCGCTGAATTTTCTTCAGCAAAATTGCCTGGCATGTTATTTGTCAACGTATCGCCGGGTGCGATACCGACGGCGAATATATCGTCCGGCATTTTTTCAGAGGACTATCCGTCCTGGCGCATACCGGCAGATCGAATCGTTATTGAACTTACAGAGGACGAGCCACTGCTGGACTACAAGGCCATGCAGCAGTCACTGATTTTTTTCCGTGATCGTGGGTTCACGATTGCGCTTGATGACTTCGGTGAGGGGTTCTCGAGCATGCGACTTTGGACCGAGATCAAACCCAGCTATGTAAAGATTGATCGGCACTTCATTGACGGCGTCCATACCGATTTTTTGAAACAGCAATTTATCGAGGCATTTGTACGGGTCGCAGCCCGCTGCGGGGTTTCGTTGATTGCCGAGGGAATTGAATCGTCCGCTGAATTGGCTGCACTCAGGCGGTTAGGGATTCGCTTTGGCCAAGGCTATTACTTGGGAAGGCCCGAGAGCGCTGCGAGCTGGAACGAAAAAAAATATCATGCCAGTGGATGGTTTGACGATGCGCAGTTTGTCGATTTTGGACAAAAGAAAACCCGCACTGTCATCGACTTGGCAAAATTCGTCTTACAGCTTGATGTCGAACAGTCGGTTGAGCAGGCTTTTGAACGATTTGAACAGGACCCGGAACTGAAGTTGTTACCCGTCACAAGCGGTAAAAGCCAAGTTGTCGGACTCATCTCGCGGTACCGCCTGATCAGCGAATTTGCAAAGCTCTATCGGCGGGAGCTTTATGGCAAGCGACGGTGTACATCCATCATGGATCGCTCAGCGGTTGTCGTGCCGGCGGAAATGGCCTTTACCAATGCCGCAAGGCTGGTGGGTCTCGCGGCAAGCGTATCGAGCAACGAAGGATTTGTCGTCACGAAAGCCGGTGAATATGCCGGTATCTGCGAGACAAAAAGTCTGATGTTTGAGGTAGTCGAGTCGGAAATACGGGCGGCTCGATATGCAAATCCGTTGACGTTATTACCGGGAAATGTACCGATTGATGAGCAAATTGCCAGCCTGCTGACTCAGCAGGAGCCGTTCAACGTCTGCTATGCCGATTTGGACAATTTCAAACCGTTCAATGACAGTCAAGGTTACTTCGCGGGCGATGAAGTGATCAAACTAACCGCAGATTTGTTGTTACGACATGCTGACAATGACTTGGATTTTGTGGGCCATATCGGCGGCGACGATTTTATCGTTCTGTTCAGGTCACCGGATTGGCGAGATCGTTGCGAACTATTAATCGCTGACTTCGATAGAGACATCAAGCGCTTCTATTCAAACGAAGAATTGGCCCAAAAATCATTCCGTGCGCGTAATCGGCGTGGGCAGCTTGTTTCGTTTCCGTTGCTCTCAATCTCGCTGGGTGTCGTTCAGGTACCCAAAGAACACGATGCCAGTTTGCTCGATGTGTCTGCTGCAGCCGCAAATGCCAAAGGGCAGGCAAAGCGGAAGAATGGCAGCGCGATGTTTGTCGAGCGAAGGTATGTATTTGGTGCAGATGCGGTTCAGATAGCCAAGATAGACGCGCCACGGTTCGTGGTCGAATGAAGATGTTTGCACGTTTCCAGACGAGTATCAGCGAGAAACAATGCTCACGCTGACTTGTTGGCGAGCATAAACCCTCTCAGGGGTGGCGCGTGGACAAGCGCGATGCTGAGCCATACAGCCGCACTAAAGTAGAGTGACATCCAGAGAATTTCATTTTTCCAGTCTTCCCAGTGCTGTGAAACTACCCAGCGCACGGATGCATCGAGTACACCCTGGCTGACACTCATGTAGGCGCGGCCAATAGCCTCATCGGCAAGCCAGCGTGACCAGTACATTGGGACGTCGACACAAAACATATACGCAACATAGGCGATGGCGATTGCACAGACTGCGGCAAGCAGTGGCCGGCGTGCGGGATCGCATTGCGGCCAGATCGCGATCAGGCTTGCCGCCGCGAGTGCGGCACTGATACCCCATAACGTCTCCTCGACCACGTGACCGATATTTGAGGTTGTTGTCACGGAGTACCACGAGAATGTCTCGGCAACGATGATGAGCGGAACGATTAGACAGGCTGAGGCTTTGCAGATCCTGCTCCCGCTAAAACGCGCTATCTCCCAAAGCAGCAGTGACCACTGCGCGACAAAACAGAGTTCGGCAATCGTTGCCACGGAACGTCCGACGATGACACTGGAAAACCACGAATCGAACAAGCACATTCGTGGCACGTCGTAGACCGGCAATATCGAGCGATAAGCGCAACCGAACACATAGCCCGCAGCCAAAATCAATTGCAGGCGGCGAGAGGTGTAGATTTCGGCGGGAAGGATACTCTGACGTTGTTTAAGTGCTTTTGCCGATAGCGTCCAGGCAAAAACATTTAAACCGCTTACGGTGCAAAGTAATATCCACCAAAGAAAAATTTCGGGTGACATGTTGTGGGAATTGGATATGCGTTCTGTATGAAGAAATAACAGTATAGACCGTTTCTATCAAACGGTATATACGCTTTATTCCGCGGTGTGTGTCTTCTGAACGGTTGCCCAACATATCGGGCAACTCACCATGCAACGGACGATAGGTCGAGAATTGGCGGGCTTCGCAGGCACAAATGCCTCCAGAAGCCTCGCCAATGCTGGTATTAGCGCAAATTTTCTACGGCAACACCAGCCCGGATCGCGCCTTCACCGCTGAAATATCCGACGAATTAACCGCGCCCGATGCATTCACATCAAACCTGAAATTGGCCGCGTTGGTCGGTTGCCCGGACCGTGCCTTCACGCCGCTGATGTCGCTGGAATTGACTGATCGCGTGTTATTGGTGTCTCCCACCAGAAACCCCAGCGACAACAATTGCGGGCTGGTCGCCCCGTTGATGCCGTCGATCGAAATCGTGGTGCGCGTGTCGTCGGCAACGGCGGGGATGGTGACGATGATCTCGTTGCCGGAGATGATTGCCGATGCACCCACCGTGGTGTTTGCGCCATCGATGACGCTCACAGCGCCAATGCCGCTGATGACGCTATTGAACTGCAACACGATGGTGTGGCCGCTGCCGCTACCGATTGCGCGCGGCTCTACCGTGATGGCACCGGTGATTGCCTGCGTGGCATCGATGATCACATCA
>JANNRY010000011.1:0-2052 GCA_031401935.1 Betaproteobacteria bacterium
CTTTTTCTGTGCGTTGTTAACAGCAGATTTCTCACCCGATGAGGCTGGGTTCGAAATGACAAGGGGTTTATGGTGGTGATGAATTTAGCGGTGATGAAAAACGTATAATTTAATCAAACACTAGCACTAGCGAGGCTCTCAGGCTATTTATAGGCCAGAAGGCGCGCCAGTGCTTGATCTTCATTAAATTTAATGAAAAACGGCTCCGCAATTTGCGGAGCCGTTTTAGTTTTAGTGCGACTACTTTTCGTCGATGCGATTACCGACTATTACCGCCACCGCCGCGCCCCGCAGGCTTCTTGCCCTGCCCTGCTCCTGCGCCACCGCGTGACGCGCCGGGCAAACTGCCGAAGCGCTGCGCTGTCGCGGGCCGCTTGCCACCGGCTGGTTTCTGTCCCGGTGTGCCGCCTGCCTTACCTTGTTTCGGCTGGCCGCGCGGTGTGCCGCGTTGCGGGCGATGGCCTGGCGAGCGTAACTGAATCGGCTCCGCTTTCGCTTTCGGGTCGGGCTCGAATCCGGGAATGACTTCCACCGGAATCTCGCGTTTGATCAGGCGCTCAATGGCGTGCAGAAACGCCGCCTCGTCGATACAGACGAGTGAAATCGCTTCTCCAGTCGCGCCCGCACGACCGGTGCGGCCAATGCGATGCACGTAATCTTCCGGCACATTAGGCAGATCGTAATTGACCACATGCGGCAATTGATCGATATCGATGCCGCGCGCGGCGATGTCGGTCGCGACCAGCACTTGCAGATCGCCACTTTTAAATTCGGCCAGCGCCTTGGTGCGCGCGCCTTGGCTCTTGTTGCCGTGAATCACGAGCGAGGTGATGCCGTCCTTGACCAGCAATTCAGCGAGGCGATTGGCGCCGTGCTTGGTGCGCGTGAACACCAGCACCTGATGCCAGTTTTGCGACTTGATCAGGTGGCTGAGCAACTGGCGTTTCTTGTCGCGATCGACCGGGTGGACTTTTTGTGTGATTGCTTCCACGGTTGAATTGCGGCGCGCGACTTCGATCAACGCCGGATTATTCAGCAAGCCATCAGCGAGCGTTTTAATTTCGTTCGAAAAAGTGGCGGAGAACAATAAATTTTGCCGTGCGGCGGGCAGCAATTTCAAGACCCGTTTGATGTCGTGAATAAAACCCATATCGAGCATGCGGTCGGCTTCATCGAGCACCAGAATTTCGACGTGCGACAAATTGATCGCGCGCTGCTGATGCAAATCGAGCAAACGGCCCGGTGTGGCAACGACGATATCGACACCACGACGCAATTGCGAAATCTGCGGATTGATGCCTACGCCGCCGAAAATAACGGCAGAGGTCAGCTTGGTGTACTTGCCGTACACCCGCACGCTCTCCTCAACCTGTGCGGCGAGTTCGCGTGTAGGCGTGAGGATGAGCGCCCTGACGATTTTCATCGTCGACGGTTTGGCGAGCGCGCTCGCCGTGAGACGCTGCAACATCGGCAGCACGAACCCTGCCGTTTTGCCGGTGCCGGTCTGCGCGCCAGCGAGAAGATCACCGCCATTCAGTACCGCCGGGATGGCTTGCAATTGAATTGGTGTGGGGATGGTGTAGCCGTGTTCGGTGACGGCACGCACGAGGGGCTCGGCTAGGCCAAGGCTTGAAAAACTCATGGAAAACTTTCGAAAAACTCGAACCTGTCGCCTGCGCAGTGAAGCGGGACGCCAGTCTAGGCACGATATGGGAAAAAACGGGGGAAACGGAGTCAGATTTGACGTTGGCCCGAGGACTGGATCGAGGGCTAACGGGTGTCAGTTTAACAGTCTGACCGCAGCGAGGCGAGCAACATTTGCGCGCCGCTAGTGCAGCGCTTCATTCTGTTTGCGACTTTTTCCATACTCGCGCGATTTAAGTTTGCTGCGCCTCCTTCCCCCATGAAAATGGGGGAAGCAACCGTGTCAAGAAGAAGGTTGAATTTTCCATGCCTGATCCTTTTTTAGCATCGCGTTGAGAATGGTCAATAGCTTCCTCATGCACGCAGTCATCGCCAGCTTGAACGGCTTGCCGGCCTTGGTCAGACGCT
>JANNRY010000012.1:0-2788 GCA_031401935.1 Betaproteobacteria bacterium
GCATGTTCGCGGCCGCCGGAGCCGATGACGAAGAGTTTCATGAGGTGATTTTTGTCGCCGTGAATAGTGCTGAGATAATCGTCAAGCAAGTGATTCCGATGAGATAAACGCCGCGCGCTACATTGCCCCATTGCCGTACCGAAGTTGGCACAATCAAAGCGTAGAGTGCCGCGCCAAATAGCTCCGCTGTAATCCACAGTGGAATGCCGAAGAAGAAATAGAATGCCCAGCGCGTTGAGTCGTTTGGCACCATACCCTCAAAGAAAGCCGCACCAACGCCGAACAGTGCTCCGCCAATGATCGCAGAAGCCAGAGCTATGGCGAAGCGACCCATCAATGACGAAAGTGCCGCATTCCGGTCATCACCATCGCGACCCCATGCTCATCCGCTGCCGCAATCACTTCCTCATCCCGCATCGATCCGCCCGGCTGAATCACCGCTGTCGCGCCTGCGTCCGCAATCACATCCAGCCCGTCACGAAACGGAAAGAACGCGTCACTAGCCGCAACCGAACCTTTCAATGACAGCCCGGCATTTTGCGCCTTGATCGCCGCAATCTTCGTCGAATCTACACGGCTCATCTGCCCTGCCCCAACACCCAGCGTCATGCCGTAGCGGCAAAACACGATCGCATTGGACTTCACGAACTTGGCGACGCGGAAAGCAAAAATGAGGTCGTTCATTTCCTCTTTGGTGGGAATGCGCTTCGTGACCACCTTCAACTGCGAGACATCAAAGTCGTCTGAGCTTTGCACCAGCAGGCCGCCGCCGACGCGCTTCATATCTACATCCTTGACAGCAGGGGCAAGCGGTAGCGCGAGCAGGCGAACGTTTTGCTTCGCGGCAAATACTTTTCGTGCTTCGGTACTAAATGCGGGGGCAAGAACGACTTCCACAAATTGCTTTGCAACCGCTTCAGCAGTTGGGCCGTCCACTTCACGATTGAACGCAATGATGCCGCCGAACGCAGAGGTCGGATCAGTCTCAAGCGCGCGCAAGTAGGCGGTTAAAGTGCTTTCCGCAATCGCCACACCACAGGGATTGGCGTGCTTGACGATGACGCATGTCGGCACGTCGAACGCGCGACAGCATTGCCATGCGGCGTCCGCATCGGCGATGTTGTTATAGGAGAGTTCCTTGCCTTGCAATTGCGCGTAATGCGCAAGCGTGCCAGTCGCAGGATGCTTTTCAATATAGAACGCCGCGTCCTGATGCGGGTTCTCGCCATAACGCATATCCTGCGCTTTGGTGAAACTGAGATGCAATTTATCCGGGAAAACGCGGCGATTGTTATCTTCGTCGAGCGACGAAAGATAGGTGCTGATCATGCCGTCGTATTCAGCCGTATGCGTGAACGCTTTTTTGGCCAGCGCAAAACGTGTGGAATGGCCAAGAGCGCCATCGTGTGCGCTCATTTCCTTCATGAGGTTCTTGTAGTCTGCAGAATCGGTAACGATAGCGACAAACGGATAGTTCTTCGCTGATGCGCGCACCATGGCCGGGCCGCCGATGTCGATATTTTCGATAGCGTCCTCAAGCGAGACGTCGGGCTTGGCAATTGTCGCGGCGAACGGATAGAGATTGACCACCACCATGTCGATGGCGGGGATGTCATGCTTTTTCATCGCATCCATGTGATGCGCAAGATCGCGACGTGCGAGTATGCCGCCGTGCACGCGCGGATGCAGTGTTTTTACGCGACCATCCATCATCTCTGGAAAGCCGGTGTAGTCACCAACTTCCACCACCTTGATACCGTTTTCGGCCAGCAACTTGGCAGTGCCGCCGGTGGAGAGAATCTTGACGTTGCGGCTGGCGAGGAACCTGGCGAATTCAACCACGCCGGTTTTGTCGGACACGCTGATGAGCGCGCGCTGGATGGGAATGAAATTATTTGTCATGGCGGAATGGTAACGGGTGACGGAAGATGCGTGACGGGTGACTGGCAATGCGCGACGAGTAACGCGGTGTGGCGCGGGCCGGGCTTTTGTCACCCGTCACCAGTTACGCGTCACGGCCTTACTCAATGCCGTGCTGTGTGAGCTTCTTCCGCAAGGTATTGCGGTTCAACCCGAGCAGTTCTGCCGCCCGGGTCTGGTTGCCTTCGGCGTGGTGGAGCACCACTTCGAGCAACGGCTTTTCCACGTTAGCCACGACCATATCGTAGATGTCTGTTGCACCTTCGCCATCGAGGTCATGGAAATACTGCTTCATCATTTTCCGCACACATGCGGACAACTCACTATCTCTGCTATCTCGTTGCACATTCATTTTTCTTGTTCCTGTTTTTTTGTTGGTGTTTTATTTGAAACACTCCCTACGCCACTTTTCTGTGAGTGGCGGCTTCTCCATCAATCAGACGCGCAAAATATTCATCCAGCGCCGCAGCCTGCCGCGCTGAGTCTTCAATCAAATTCATGTCTTGCCTGAACATCTCACCATCAGGCAGCGCCGCAACGTACCAGCCGATGTGTTTTCTGGCAATGCGTACACCTTTTACATCACCGTAAAACTTGTGTAACTCCCTCAAATGGGTAGACGCAATATTGTGTATCTCGGCGTAAGTCGGTGCGGCAAGGTGTTTGCCGGTTTCGAGAAAATGTGCAATCTCGCGAAATATCCACGGCCGCCCTTGCGCCGCGCGACCGATCATGATCGCGTCGCAGCCGGTGTGGGCAAATACAAATTTCGCTTTTTCGGGTGAATCGATGTCACCGTTTGCGGTCACCGGAATGCCGACGCTTTGTTTGACTGCACGAATCGTGTCGTATTCAGCGGAGCCTTCGT
>JANNRY010000013.1:0-23143 GCA_031401935.1 Betaproteobacteria bacterium
CCAGTACCGTACTGTGCTTCAACGTCTCATTCAATATCGCGCGCTGCTCTGCGGTCAGCTGATCAGCATCGGTTTTCAGCCATTGCCGAAAGCTCTTCACGGCTTTGCGCTCACGCAGGCTGGTCAGCGAAGGGGCGACACCATCCGCCCGCAGGCGATTAATTTCTGTAGCACAGGTCGATTTCAATGTGCGTGTGTATTTGGTGACGATTTCGTAGCGGTGTGCGATTACCGCGTGTAGGGTTTCTGCGTCGCAGACCATTTTGTTTAAATCAAAACGCGGACGCGGCGCAACTTTCTTTACCTTCGCCAAACCCAAAAACGCCAGGATGTTGATATAGAGCCAGCCAAGATCAAACTCGTACCAACGCATTGAAAATCGCGCGGACGTCGGGAATGCGTGGTGGTTATTGTGCAGCTCTTCACCACCGATCCAGAATGCGATTGGCGTGATGTTGGTGCTGGTGTCGTTGACGGTGTAGTGGCGATAGCCCCAATAGTGGCCCACGCCGTTAATGATGCCGGCCGCATGAAACGGAATCCAGGACATTTGCGCAGCCCAGATTGCGCCGCCGATCGGCCCGAACAAAATCAGGTTCGTCACCAGCATCAGCCCAACGCCCTGCCAGCTAAATGCGGCATAAACGTTACGCTCCATCCAGTCATCGGGCGTGCCGTGGCCGTATTTTTCCATCGTCTCCGGTTTCTTGGATTCGACGCGATAAAGCTCGGCACCTTGCGTGACAACTTTCTTGATGCCATAAATTTGCGGGCTGTGTGGGTCTTCCGCGGTCTCGCATTTGGCGTGATGCTTGCGATGAATCGACACCCATTCCTTGGTCACTTGCCCGGTGGTCAGCCACAGCCAGAAACGGAAAAAATGACTCGGGATCGCGTGCAAATCCAAACCACGATGCGCCTGCGCCCGATGCAGATAGATGGTCACTGCTGCAATCGTCACGTGGGTGAGAATGAGCGTGACAACGATGTAGCCCCACCATGGCAGATCAATCAGGCCGGTCGCGAAAAAATCAGGAATATTTACCAAGTGTGCTCCGTGGAAGGAATCAACTGCAAATAAGGAATCAAACGCCAATAAGCAATATGGGGTCAGTTTACGCTGAAACGCGTTTATTGACGGTTAATTTGTGTAAACAATTGATTATTAGCGATTATTTTGTTGTGGTGCCACCGCTGGTGCAGGCTCCTGCAACTCTTGATCAGGGCTGTCGCCGAGGATGCGGATTTCCCGCTGCGGATACGGAATATCGATGCCTGCCTCGCGGAACGCGCGCAATACGGCGATAAAAATATCGGACCTAAGCGAGCTCTGCCCTTGTTCCGCATCGCGAATCCAGGTGGTCAGTTCAAGTTCGATACCGTTGTCGCCAAGATTCTTGATTAAGACCGTCGCCTCGGGCACGGGCTGCACGCGCGATTGCGCCTTGCCAGCGGCAAGCAGAAAAGCCATCGCCTGCTCGGCATCGTTCTGGTATGAAATCGTCACTAGTGTTTTGACTGACACCGTGCGGTCGGTGAATGAATGATTGAGTACGAGGCTGCTGATGATGCTGTCATTGGGAATAATCGCCTCGGTGCCATCGAGCCCGCGCACGACGGTATAGCGCGCTCTGATATCGGAAACCACGCCGTGACGTTCGCTGATCGTCACCAAATCACCCGGACGAATCGAGCGATCAAGCAAAATCACGAAGCCGCTCACATAGTTGCTGGCGATTTTTTGCAACCCCAACCCCAAGCCTACGCCAAGCGCGCCGCCAAATACGGAAAGCACGGTGATATCGATGCCCATCAGCGGCAGCGCGATCAAAATGGCAATCACAAACGCCAGCGCACGAATCAGCTTTCCTGCGAACACGCGCATGCTCATGTCGATGCTCTGCGACTTCATCACCCGCTTTTCAATCACGACAGATAACGTCAGCGCGATAGCCAATGTCAGCAGTAGCGAAATCAACGCGTGAACGACGAGCAACAGGGTGATTTTTTGCTTGCCGACAGCGAAGCTCACGTCATCAAGAGCCGCACTAATTTCAGGTGTCAGGCCGGTGAGGTAAAGAGCCGCGAAGCCCCAAATGGTAAAGGCAATCGCGCGCTCGGAGGCTTTCAAAAGCGGGCTTACCGGGAACAGGTGTCGCAACAGATATAGCGAGAGCCGGATCAGCGCGAACGACGCAACCAACAGCACGGCCACGCTCAGGATCGGCACCGGTTGCGGATGCGGCAAGAGGCGCACAAAGATAATTTTTGCCAGCCCGATAAAAACCAGTGCCAGAAGCGGCAACACAATGCGATTTACGCTGCCGACGCCAATTTTCATTGCGCCGGGTGAAAGACCGTCGGGGATTTTTTCGCGGACGAGTCGTGACAGCAGCCACGCCGACAAAAAACCAACCGCGATGGCACCCAGCTGGGCCCACCCGATTGGTGTGCCGAGTTGATTCACTAGCGTATCGAAGTTCTGCGAAAAAATTTGCACGATGACAAAACCGGCGACGAAATCCGTCGAGGATTATTTCGCCCGTTCCATGACAGCTGCAAAAAAACCGTCAGTCGCGTGTTGTTGTGGACTCAAACGGAAATAAATACCCTGATCCTTGATCGGCACTTTAAGGCGCTCGAAAATCTTGTTGATATCAACAAGCTTGAACTGCGGATGCTTGGCCAGAAACGCATCGACAACAGTTTCGTTTTCCTCAGTCAGGAAGCTGCACGTCGCGTACACCAGTCGGCCACCCGGCTTCACCAACCGCGCGGCTGACTGGAGAATCGAGGCTTGCTTGATATTCAACTCGGCCAGCGACTGTTCGGACTGACGATATTTCAAATCCGGATTACGGCGCAACGTTCCTAGACCAGTACACGGTGCATCGACCAGCACGCGATCAATCTTGCCCGCGAGACGCTTGATCTTGGTATCGTTCTCGGAGTCAATCTTTTGCGGCATCACATTCGACAGGCCGGAGCGTTTCAGGCGCGGGCTCAGATTGGTGAGCCGCTTTTCTGAAACGTCCATGGCGTAAACCCTGCCCGTGGAGCCCATCATGGCGGCCAGCAACAGTGATTTTCCGCCTGCGCCAGCGCAAAAATCGACCACCATTTCGCCGCGCTTCGGTTCCATCAGCATGCCGAGCAATTGACTGCCTTCGTCCTGCACTTCGATGAACCCTTCCAGAAATGCCGGGTGTTTGGCCAAGGCAACTTTGGTTTCCAGACGGATACCGATGGGTGACCACGGCGTTGCCGCACAAACAATGCCGTCGCGTTGCAAGAGCTTCATGACAGCGTCGCGCTTGGCTTTGGCGGTATTGACGCGCAGGTCAAGCGGGGCGGGATTCATCATGCTGCGGCCGAGCGTCAGAATGTCTTTGTCGCTCATGCTGAGCTTTAGGTGGGCGACCACCCAATCGGGCAATTCCGCTTCGATCCCCAGCGATGTTTTCTTGGGAACGAAATGTTTGGTATCGGCCAACCACGTGACTTCGGCTTTTTTCAACACATTCGTCAACTCGCGTGAGCTCATTCCCTGATAGCGGGTGAGGGCGAGCAGAGCCATCTTGCGCGGCACGCCGTCTGTGGCGATGGCCTCGATGGCGCGTCGATGGCGCAGCACGGCGTAAACGGTCTCGGCAATGATTGCGCGGTCACGCACGCCAAGCTTGGCGTGTTCTTTGAAGAATCGCTTGAGCTGAACATCAGCCGGCGACGTGAGGGGCAACACGATTGTCAGCGCTTCAACGAGCGTATTGAATTGGGCAGGAGTAAATGACATCAGGAAGGGGTGGCGCTCAGGAGCGCGCTTTAAGGATGCTTCAACCCGACATTATGGCGTAGAGGTGATGTTTGTCGCAATCAATTCCGCAGGAAAGCGATCGACAAAGAACTTTAGCTTGACCGGCAGATAGTGGTGTTTGGGCGATAACCACACCTCATAACTATCGCGCAGCTCAGTCGTTTCACGGACCAAATGCACTGTTTCCACAGGGCCAAGGCGAGTCTCAATGGTCGATTCTCCCGCCTTTTTAAACGTGTAGCGATTAACCCCCCGGGCGTTGGTGACCAGAATACTGAGCCGATCGTCAGCAGTTTTGAGTTTCACCGCTTCGACGGCCAATTGGAACAAAAAGCTCTGGGTGTCCTGTAAATTCGGGGGCATCGGCAGTACGCGGGAGGTTGTTCCGCGCGATAACTTGATTTCCTTGGTCGCACGCTGGAATTCAACCGTTTCTGCCTCCCGATCACCACGGCGGATGCTGAATTGCGCTGGTTCAAGGCCCGCAGATGTCACCATGCCGCTACTTTGCTGGGTGATGGTACCGGCGAACATATTGATAAAAAATCCCTCCGCCTGAATGGTACTGACAAATTCGTATTTCGCGCCGTCCCGCGTCCATTTGTAATGCGCCACGCCGTCGGCGACGCTGGTGGTGGCCCGGTAGGCAATGGAAACGCGGCTGGGTAAATCCAACGCGGGGGCCGTAATGATTTCCGGTGCAAGTACGTCGGCTGGCACGGAATTTTCTGCGAGGACAGATGGCGTTTCGGTTGTGGTCGGAATGGCTGCCGGTGCAGCGGGCGGCGCAGAATTTTTGTCACCAGTCGCATCTACAGCAGTGGCGGGGCCAATGTCATCACCGGCAGCAGTGCGCTCGACCGCAATTGCGTTTTCAGGCGCTGCGAATGCCGCCTCAGATGTTGGCGTCGGCAAGGGCCGGGACGCACGTTGGCGCGCGGCTGTTTTTTTGGGAACAACACTAGCCGCAACCGGTTCTACAACCGACGCTGGAACGGCAAGCGGATTTAGTACTGCGTTGAATTGCAGCGTTTCAGGGCGCTGCCACGCGTGAAACCAAATTGGCGTGCCGACGGTTGCGATCAAATGTAGAGCCGCAGACGCGCCAAGTGCGATCAACAACGCCCGATATGTCCGCAGCCCGTCTGCAATATCGAGTGTTGCTGTGAATTTGCGAACCGAGAGCATATTATTTCGTAGATCGCCCACCTCACCCCCGACCCCTCTCCCGGCGGGGAGACGGGAGCAAAATGTTCCCTTCTCCCGCAAGCGGGAGAAGGGCTAGGGATGAGGGTGGCGCGCACTCTCTGGCTAATAAATGCTCTGAAAGCCGCGCCAGTGCTTGACTTTGTAATTTTTCAGTGTTTTTTGTAGACATCAAAGAATGGCGTGCTTTTATCTGTGCGATGCCGGTGCTGCTGATGGTCACGATACCACGGTCGATAAATGTCACAATGCGCGTTCTGAATTTGCCCGCGCTTGCCCGCGACCGCCACCAACATGCTTAGTAAAATTTTCAAGAAGAACGAAACGCCACCACCAACAACGCCAGCGCCCAAGCAACCCGCTGCGCCAACGCCTGCGCAAATTGCCTCACAGGCAGCTGACAAAATCGCGTGGGAAGGTAAGTTGCAAGCCGCACTTGGCGACGACGCTGCGCTACTTGCCATCGCGAAGGAATCGCCGCTGATTGACATCAAGCACGCAGCGGTCGAAGCCTTGACCGGTGAGGATGCGCTTAAACGTGCCGAGCGCGAATTTCGCGATCACGACCGGCGTGTGCATCGCACCGCCAAGCAGCGTCATGAAGCCCTGGTAAACCGGCGCGTCATGGGCGTGAGTGCGTCCAAGCTGATTGAAACCGCGGCGGTGTTGTTACATGAGCCTTTGATCCCGGCCAATCGATTGGTGGAGCTTGATCGTGCGTGGACGGCGCTGGATGCCACCTTGCTGGACGAAAAACTTGTCGCCGGCTATCAGGCGCTGTGGGCAAAACTTTCCGCGCTCACACGCGAGCGTGGCGAGCAGCAACTGCAAGCCAAACGCTGGATGGCCGAAGCGGAACCGGCGCTGGCGCAATTGTCGGCGCTGTGCGCACATGTTGCCAGCGGCACGCAGGAACGTTCGGAATTTGCTTACACGCGCGGTATTGCCGATGCGGTATTGGCCACAACGCCCAGCACATCGGTGAATACACAGGCTGCGCAAATCGAAGCCAAGTCTGCCGAGCTGCAACGCGCTCTGCAATTGGCTGCCACGATTGATGCGCGACTGGCACTGCTCGAAGAATTGCAGCAGCCGTTGCCGTCGCCATCAGTCGTTGATAGCCCTGCCGCTGAGACGGCTGAGACGACCGAAACGACTGAAGCGACCGCCGCCGCAGAAATTGTCGCTTCGCCCAAGCCACCATCGCCAACCGCTCGTTGGCGCGCACTCCCGCAGGCGGCTGACACCAATATTGCCGCGATTCTTGAAGCACGTTTCGCGCAATGGCAAACCGAAAAATCCGATGCCAGACAGGCGCGCACAACCGAAGCCAGACAACACGCCAAGGATGAAAGCAAAGCGGCGAAACAAGTTCGCACCGACGCGCTTACCGTCGTGGTAACCGGCTTGGTTGAACAGGCCGAAGCTGCACTCGCAGGTGGCCATCTTGCTGAAACCACGAAATTTCTTACCGCCATCGATGACGCCTGCAACGACGCGAAAGGTGTTGCCGTTGAAAAAAACTTGCAGACGCGAATCGAAACATTGCAAGGCGAAACCGCGCGCCTCAAAGGCTGGCAGCACTGGGGCGGCGGACGGGTGCGCGACGATCTTGTCGTTGAAGCCGAGGCGCTTGCAAAAGCCAGCACAGCCGAGAAAATTGCCATCAAGCAACACGCCGATGCCATCGAAAATTTACGCAACCGCTGGAAAGAGTTGGACAAGTTGGCTGCGGCCACCAGCCGACCGCTTTGGCAACGGTTTGATGCCGCGCTGAAGACGGCGTTTCTGCCGGTAGGCGTGCATCTGGCTAAATTAAAAGCCGTTCGGCAGGAAAATCTCGCCGCACGAAATACGCTGCTGGACAACCTTGATGCGGTGAAGATCACCGAGGAAGGCACGGATGCCGCGTCTGCCACAGCCCCAACCACGACACCTGATTGGCGGGTGTTGGCGCGTGCCATCGAGAATTTCCAAACCGAATGGCGCAAATGCGGGCCGGTCGAACACACGGTGCCGCACAAGGCGCAAGCCGCGCTCGGTGCGCGCATGAAAAGCAGCCTCGCGCGCCTCGATGCGCCGTTGTCGGAAGCACGGCGTGTGGCGCAGCTCGAGCGTGAAAAACTGATCGCTCGCGCCAACTTGCTAAGTGCTGATACCAAAAGTCGCGACGTGATTACCAAGGTGCGCGAACTGCAAACCGAATGGCAGGCACACGCCAAATCATTGCCGCTGATGCGTCAGGTTGAAAACGCGTTGTGGACTCAATTCAAAACTGCGACCGACGCCGTTTTCACGCAGCGCGATGCAATCCACACTGCACGTGATGCCGAGTTTAAAGCCAATCAGGTGACACGCGAGGCATTGATCGCACGCCTTACAGCACTTGCAGCCGATACACCCGCAGGTGAAATCAAACGCACCGTGTCGGATGTTGATAGCGAATGGCGCAAATGTGGCGACGCACCGCGCGCTGAATCCGCAAAGCTCGACGCCAAATTTCGGACGGCACGCGATACCGCTCAGCAATATTTGGCGGGCAGCGCCAAACGCGGCTGGCACAACGTCTGCGATGCGCTCGATGCAAAGTTGGCGCTCTGTGTGGAGGTTGAAGCGGCGCAGGTGCCCGACGACGTATCTGCGCGCTGGGCGGCGTTACCTGCGCTGCCGACGGTATGGGAAAAAGCATTGAGCGCGCGGTTAAGCGAAGCACAAAATCCGCAAACCACCGAAGACGCGGACATCGATGAAGAACTGGAGGAAGAACGTCTGGAAACGGCAGCGATGCAAATTCTGCAATTGGAAGCTGCATTGGAAATGGATTCTCCGCCCGCATTTCAGGCAGCGCGTCGGGATCTCAAATTGCGCGCCATGAAAGCGGCCATCGAGGCGCGGCAATCTGTCACGATGTCCAACGCTGATATCGAACGCTTGCTCGGTGACGTAATCGCCCGGCCGAAGATGGACGCGACCAGCATTGGGCGCATCAACAGTATCCTCGCGGCGATCCGCAATAAACCCTTGCGCTAAGTTGTTTGTTGCAATGAGTCGAACACAAGCCATTGAATCCATCGCGGGCCATGCGGATTTTCGGTCGCTCGCGAGCATTGGCGGCATTCACGTTGAACTGCGTTACGCCACGGCAAATAATTTTGTTGGCCGTGATCTCTATTCCCCATTCGATTGCGAGTGGCTGCATCGGCACGCGGCGGAGGGGCTGGAAAGAACGGTTGCGTGGTTAGCCCTGCAACGCGCAGACGTAAGCCTGCTCGTGCTCGATGCGTTACGCCCGCAGCGCGTGCAGGAGGAATTATGGGCATCCTTGCAAGGCACCGATTTGCTCGGCTATCTCGCCAATCCAGTGCGTGGCTCGATTCATTCATTCGGCATGGCCGTCGATATCACGCTCGTGGATCGGCATGAACAAGAGCTCGATATGGGCACGCCGTTTGATGATTTAAGCGAACGCTCGCATCCCGCGCTTGAGGGCGCCATGCTGTCGCGTGGGGAATTGACCGCTGCACAAATTGCCAACCGCCAATTGCTGCGCGACGCCATGCAGCAAGGCGGATTCAAAGGCATCAACAGCGAGTGGTGGCATTTCGATTGCGGCGATCGCGATGTGGTGCGGGCGGAGTACACGCGGGTTTTGTGAATATAAACAAAACGGAAACCCCAGCATTGGCGTGCTTCTCAGGCGGTTTTTGCTCGAAAAACCTCACCAATAGGCGATCTACGTTATTTTGCCAACACTGTCATCCGGGATTGCGCGCCACCCAATCAATCAGCGCATCCAGAATTGGTCGTGCTGTAGTGCCTGTGGCAAGTGGATGATTGATCATCGCCACGACGACACAGACTTCATTGCCCGCGCAGGGCACAAAGCCAGCCAATGCGGCAACATCCCTCAGCGTACCCGTCTTGAGTCGGGCGCGTCCTGCCGCAGGGCTGTTGCGCAAACGGTTGCGCATACCGCCGTCCACCGCCACGATCGGCAAGCTGGCCAAAAATTCTGGCGCCCAGTCGCTGCGATATGCGGCCTGCAATACTGCGGCTAGTTGCGCGGGGCGAATACGCTCGGTTCTCGATAGCCCTGAACCATTTTCAAGCGTCAGGCCGGCGTCATCAATGCCACGTTGTCTGAGCCACGCGCGCACCTGCGCTTCGGCGCGCTTGGCTGTGTCGCTATCGATGCTGCTGTCTGCCGACATCGCACCCAGACTAAGATAAATCTGCCGGGTGATCGGATTGTCACTGCGTTTGTTGATGTCGCGCGTTACCTCGGCCAGTGTGCGTGATTGGTGCTGCGCCAGCAATCGCGTGCCGCCCGTGGCCGCGTCGCCGGCAACGCTCTCCCGCGCCTGTCCGCTAAACGTGCCGCCCAGATTGCGCCACAGCGCTCTGAACAATCGGTCGGCGAAATCGACGCGATCCAGAATATTTATTTGGGTGGTGGCGGAACAGTTTTTAGGAAATTCACCGCGCAACTCAATGTGAATCGTGCCATTGTCGCTGCGGCTCATGGTCGGTAGTCTCCAGCCGTCTTCCCATTTGTCGCAGACGCGATCAATCAGTGTCAGGTTCGACACCACAGTGACACGATCCAGCGACGGCGTCATGCCGACGCGCACCGCCGAGCTTTGCGCGCCCGAGGCCAACTCAAGTTGCACCAGATTCGTGTTGAGCAGCAACGCATCCGGAATCACGTTGTATCGAAATTCGGGCGTTTCATCGAACGGCGGTATGCCCGCATCCGGCCGTGACGGCTGAAACCATTGCCGGTCCAGAATCAGGTCGCCGCGGATATCGGAAATTCCCTTGTGTCGCAGCGTTTGCAGCATTGCCTGAAATGCTTCCCAGTTAAGGTCAGCGTTACCGACACCACGCAGCACCAGATCCCCGCGCAACGTCAACTCGTCTACTCGCCCGCTGGCGACGAGCTCGCCCTTGGTGCGCAGCTCGGTCCGCCCGCGATACGTCGGGCCCAGTTTTTCCAGCCCGACAATCGATGTCACGAGCTTTAATGTTGAAGCGGGCTGCATGCTGACATCGGCCCGGTGGGTCAGGACAGTCGCACCAGTGGGCATGCGGATGACGATTGCGCCCATCGCATCGGTGGGAATGCTGGCCGCGCTGAGCATATTGACCACGCTCACTGGCAAACCGACCGGGGCTGGCGTGATCGTTGACGACGCACAAGCGTTCAGCAGCAGCGAAATTGAAATCAGGATGAGTCTGCGTTGGAACATAACCAAGCCTGCGGAAGGTTAAACAACATCGAAATTGGCATTTAAAAGCAGGCCATGGCTGCGCCGTCTCAGTCCGCAATCCACTTTTGGCGCGCAAATGTTGTTGTAAACATGCCAATAAACGTAATGGGATATTGCATTTATGCCAAAGCGGTAGCAAAGTAGGCACATTGGTAGTTTAGTGGTATTAACGTCTCTTGGCCAACATTCATGCGGGAGATGTTTGCGCATTCAAAGCATGGCAATCAATTAACGTCAAAAACAGGGAGAACGCGTCGTGAAATTAAAGAAGCTAGCTCAAGTCATCTCACTTACTTGCATCGTCGGCCCGGTCGCGGCGCAAACCACTCCGCCGGCGCCACAGAAGGTCCAAAAAGTAGAAATTACCGGCAGTAGCATCAAACGCGTTCAGGACGAAGGCGCGTCGCCTCTGCAGATCATTACCAGAGAAGATATCGACAAGGCCGGCATTACCAGCGCCGAACAGTTGCTCGCCACTATTTCCGCCAATGGCACCGGGCGCGACAATATGTCGTCCAACGTTGGCATTACCGCAAACTTCGCTGATCGCAACAACTTCGGTGCATCAAGTGCCAATCTGCGTGGACTCGGTTCGGCCAGCACGCTGGTGCTGTTGAACGGGCGGCGCATGTCTGCAAGCGGCATTCGCGGCGTTGCTGTCGATCTGAACTCAATTCCACTCGCAGCCGTCGAGCGCGTTGAAGTGCTTAAAGATGGCGCATCGGCAATCTACGGTACTGACGCCATCGGCGGTGTGGTCAATTTCATACTGCGCAAAGATTACAACGGCGTGCTACTAACCGCTTTTACTGACCAGACCCACGACGGTGGTGGCGCAGTTCATCGACTTGGCCTTCTCGCGGGCACGGGCGACCTTGCCAAAGATCGCTACAACGTAATGGCCAGCCTGACTTACGACAAGCAGGAAGCGCTGCTTGGGCGTGAGCGCGATTTTATCAACGGGAACCAGCCGCGCCGCGGCCTGACGCCAGATACGACGGGTACACCGTTTGCAACGCAAACCGGTGGTGCGGGCACCGGCATTGGTGCCAGCTACGTCGGCTCGACCAACGTGAGTGGCATCTTTACGCTGCCAGGTGCCACGCAGATTTATAACCGTGCCAACCTGTTGAGCTTTCAGGGCAATTGCGGCCTTATTGAGGGCATGACCCAGTATCGTGGCGATGTCCTCGGACCGTCGTTTTATGCCTCTTCGCGTGGTTGCGCATACGATTACGGTCGTGAGCAGGCGCTCATGCAGCCGACAGAGCGTTTTAGCCTCGTCGCGCGAGGCACACTCGAGATCTCACCAACGACAGCAGCGTATGCCGAGGTGGTTGCCTCACGCACGCACTCCGAGCGCACCTTCGAGCAACGTCAGGTAACGACCAGCATCGCCGCAGGCAACGCCTATCCGGTGACGGGCCCGTATTACCAAAATCTTCAAGCCTTCATTCCAGCCTTTGATCCCACCAGACCAATTGCCTATCGTTGGCGCTGTATCGCATGCGGCAATCGTGTGATTGAAACGACGGCCGAGTCCATTCGGGTTCTAGTCGGGCTGGAAGGCGTTATTTGGGGCAATTGGGACTACAAGTTGGGCGTCGTAGCTGCGAAAAGTAAGGCAGAGTCGAATCTCGTGGACGGCTACTACCGGACCGTGGATTTCAACGCCGCATTGGCTACCGGCCAGATCAATCCTTGGCTGTTGCCCGGCCAAACACAGACACCAGCGGCCCTGGCGCTGATCGCGGCGGCGAAAGCGTCCGGCGCTTCGATTCAGGGCGGCGAATTCAAAATGACGTCCGTCGATGGCGCGATTTCAGGTGAGTTATTCACACTGCCTGCCGGTGCGGTTGCCGTTGCTGCGGGATTCGATGTCCGCAAGGAGGAATATTTCCTTAACAACAACGCCACCACGACTGCGATTCAGGACGTACCCTTCCCGACGGATATTTTTGTGAACAAGGTCAAGCGGGATATCGCAGCCGTTTATGCAGAGGTAGCCGTGCCGGTGTTCAAAAATCTTGAGTTTTCCGCCGCAGTTCGACATGACGACTATAGCGACTTTGGCAAGACCACCAATCCCAAGGTTGCGTTAAAATTTACACCACTCAAGGAATTGCTGTTTCGTGGTTCGTACAGTGAGGGTTTTCGCGCACCCAGCTTCACGCAATTAAACAGTCCGGCTTCCGAAGCGCAGATCCCCGGCAACATTGCTGACCCGATTCTGTGCCCGCAAAATCCGGGCAATCCGGTGTTTTGCGCGATTCGCCCGAACGGCAGATCCGGCGGCAACAAGAACCTCAAACCCGAAACGTCCAAGCAGTGGAACGTAGGCTTTGTGGTTTCGCCGTTCGACTGGATGTCAGCCAGCGTCGATATGTATGAAATCAAGCGTACAGATCGTATCTTCGTGCTGACACCACAGCAGGTCGTTGCCAACTTCGCCACCTTTCCCGAGAATTTAGTGCGCGGTCCCAACGGTCGTTTGGATGAACTAGGCGGGTACATTCAAGGCGGTCTGGTAAACGCCGAAGGCGACATCACCCGCGGTGTGGAACTCGGCTTGCTGGCAAATGGCAAGTTCGGTGCTGGCACATGGAAGGCGTCACTCGACGGCACCTACATCGACAGCTTCCGTTCGCGGATTTTTGCGAGCCAGCCTTACCGCGAACTCGCCGGTCAGTGGGACGTTCAGGACCTGTTCGTACGCTGGAAGCACACCGCGAGCTTTAAGTACACGCAGGGCGATTGGAGCGGCACGCTGATCCAATATTACACAGCGGGCTACAAGGATGAAGTGCCGGCAGGCGTTGCCAATGCGCCTGATTACAATCCGAATGTCGAGGCATATATTACTTATAACGCGTCAGCCACATACACCGGCTTCAAGAACCTGACGATCACCGGTGGTATCAAGAACATTCTCAATACCGATCCACCTTTCACCGCACATAACGTCGACTTTGCCGGTGGCACGGCTTGGGATGCGCGTGTCGGCAACCCACGCGGTCGGGCTTACACGTTGCGTTTCGCCTACAGTTTTTAGGAACCGGTTTCCTCCTGCCAACGAGGGGACTGGACATAAAATGCAGGGCGCTTTTTGCGGCCCTGCATTTTTTTTGCAATGAAAAAACCAAACTCAGATGAACAGACGACATTTTGGCAAGTGGCTGGCATTGGCGTCCGCGTCCATCGTCGCGCATAGCGCTCCAGTGTTCGCAACTTCTCCCCGCCGCCTGATCAAACCGGCAGCGTTAAAGCCGGGTGATCTGGTCGGGCTCATCGCGCCGAGCGGCGTGCTTGACGACGCCGTCCTTCAGCGAGGTGTCAAGAACCTCGAGTCTTACGGCTTCAAGGTAAGAATCGGAGAAAACATTCGCGCAGCGCGCGGTGGCTATGCTGGAACTGTCGCGCAACGCCTCACTGATCTGCACGCCATGTTTGCCGACAAGGAAGTCAAAGGGATGTGGGCGGCGCGTGGAGGATCGGGTTGTACGGCGCTCCTGCCGGGTATTCACTACGATCTTATCCGTCGCAATCCGAAAATTCTCGTCGGCTATTCAGACATCACCGCGCTGCACTTGGCGATTTATCGCCGCACCGGGCTGGTGACATTTCACGGCCCCGTCGCGCCATCATCGCCGACCGACTACGCGGTGAGCCAAATGCAAGCCGTGCTGATGCATCCGCGCCCGCAAACAGAAATTAATATGTCAGTTGAAAATGCGCGCAAGGTTGCCACTCAATCAGAATTTACGCTCCGCACATTCCAGCATGGCATCGCCGAAGGCAGGTTGATTGGCGGCAACCTGAGTGTGCTCAGCGCATTAATTGGTACGCCCTATGCCGCTGAAATCGAAAACCATTTGGTGTTTCTCGAAGACGTGCGCGAACCGCCGTACCGCATTGATCGCATGCTGACACAATTACAGCAAAGCGTCGGCAATCGGGGTGAACGCGATGGCTTGAAGCGCGCCGCAGGCATCATGCTCGGTGTGTTTAGCCGCAGCCGCGCCACCGATGGTGACGCCTCATTGACGCTCGACGAAGTGCTCGATGATCACTTCAGCAAAATGCCGATTCCGGCAGTCGCAGGGTATTCGTTTGGTCATATCGCGCATCAGTTCACCCTGCCGATTGGCGTGCGGGCCAGGCTGGATACTGCGGGTCAAACGCTGACGCTGCTTGAGCCTGCGGTGCTGGGGTAATGCGCGTTACTCGATTTTGATCCCGACCACATCCACCACTGGTCTTTCGAAGCGCACCGGCAACTTCAGCGTCGACAAATCCGCTGGCTGATTGACGATGGCGAACGAACCCGAGCCCGGGTCCTTGATCACTAGCGAGGTACTGCCGCCACCGTCGAGATTGATGGCGTTGTGTGCGCCGAATTGAATAAAGATATTTGCGAGCTCTCCCAATGTGACGCCGCGACTATGCGTTTCCTGGCGGCCATCGATGGCGAGGATATAGATGGTGCGCGCGTCGGCACTTAGGCCGATCGCGCTACGCGGATGGCGCAGAAGATCCACGGTTGGCGGCATCGGTTTGCCGTTTTTCAACATCATCGCGTTGCCGCTCACCGCGAATTGCGTATCGGGTGGCAGTACGTCGAGTGCATCGACGAGTGAAATTGTTTTGTCGCGATGCACGATCATCGTTGCCCGCAAGCTTGCCGTCTTTGGTTTTCCAAATACTTTGCCATTGGAGAAGTGCCAGCCTTCCGGCCACGCGCAGTTGCCGATGAAGTAGCGGACTTTTTGCCCGGCAGTTTCGCGCGGTGTGGGTGCAGCGAAAAAACTGGCGTTGATCGTGATATCGAAATTGTGTTTGCGCGCCACTTGACTGGTGGTGTCGAGTTGCCCGACGCAGGGCCCATCACCGTCGGGATCGTGGTCATCCGCAAGTGCAACAGCAACGCGCACGCGCGGGTCGTTCAGGTCAGCCTTGACCAATACACCGGCAACGGGGCCGGGTAAGTTGAATCGTTCGACGCTGTACGGAGATGGTTTTGCAACGTCGGGCGCCGACAGCACTTGGGCATTTGATGCACTGCCGGGAAACAAAACGTCCTGCTGTACCGTCGTGCACCCAGCCAAAGCCAGAAAAATTGCGGACGCGAAAATGTACCGGGCTTTCATAGGAGGTTTTTCGCTGAATTCATGAAACTCTAGCATTGGCGGGCTTCTCAGGCATAAAGTGGCCGTGAAGGCCTGTCAAATGGCGATCTGCATTACTTGCCATCACCGACAATGGCACGCCCGTAAAGCGCTGTGAGGATTTGTTCCTCGTGCCGGTAAAACGACGAATACTTGCCCACGTAGGTTTCCGGGTCGAAGCCGGGGCCGCCGGTCATGAAGATCAATCCGTTCTTCGTTTTACGGTCGAACACCACCGCAGATGTCAGTCCATAGGCATCACCCAAATGACCCGTCGCCTTGAAGCCACCACCTTCGACCAAACGATCGCCTCGATTGGGGCCGCTAACGTCTTGAAAATGCTGGACGCCGAGCCCCCACACATTCATCAGGTCGCGATGGGTGCCGAATCCCACTTCTCCGTTGCTGTTGCCATTGAGTCCCATGCCGTCGTGCCGCCATTGAACCGAGAGCATTTGTTCGACGCTGTCCCGTTTGAGAATTTGTTGGCCGTCGTGCGCACCAAGGTTCATCAGCATCAGCATGACTTTGCCCAGGCCCTCGGCAGTCAGGCGGCAATTGCCCATCGGCCCGAATAGCGAGCCATTAGTACCGATCACATAGCCCGGTAGTGCGCGCGGTGTCGGTGGCGCTGCCAGATAATCGTCCACCTGTGCGACCCACGGACCGTTGGGATTCCACACTTCTTTACCATCGTCGCCGGTGCGTTTGCGATAGAGCGTGGAGACGTTGCTTAAGTCATCCTTTGAGAAATCAGCGGGATGAAAGCCGCCCTTCAAATTCATGGGATCGAGTATGAGGCGGCGCATCAGCCGATCAAATCGTTCACCGGTCGCACGCTCCATGGCCATGCCGACCACGCCCCACGGTAGATTGGCATACTGAAAATACGCCCCCGGCTTGGCGTTCTTCGCCCACATTTTGCCCTCGCCGTACAGCTTCGACCCCGGCACCAGCACGTCCGCAAACCCGACGCCTAGTTTCGCATCCCAATAGTAGCCACCGTCATCGCGAAGCGATGAAGTGTGGTTCAGCAACATGCGCAGCGTGATCGCGGCATCCGGAAAATGCGGATTGCGCAGCTTGAAGCCGAGATATTGGCTGACATCGGTATCGAGTGTCAGTTTGCCGTCTTCCACCAGCTTCATTGCGCCCAGCGTGACGATCAATTTTGAAATCGACGCGATGCGATACATCGTGTTCGCATTAGCCGGACGATTGTTGGCGGCGTTGGCGGTATCGATGGTGCGGTGACCAAACTGGCGATG
Source organism: Betaproteobacteria bacterium (assembly GCA_031401935.1). GTDB lineage: Bacteria > Pseudomonadota > Gammaproteobacteria > Burkholderiales > Usitatibacteraceae > UKL13-2. The sequence goes on from JANNRY010000013.1 coordinate 16,724, forward strand.
GTATACAACCTTGCCGTCCTTCATCGCCAGCACCGATAAGCTCGCAAGAGGTTGCGTCGGATTGCTGACAATCGCAGACAATTCTGCGTCGAGTTTTTTCGGGTCGGGCAACTCTGCGGCACCACTACTAAGCGGCATCGCCATGACTCCCAAGCTGAACAGTGCGCAGACGATTCGCTTCATTTGCTTCCCCCATCATTTTGTTGGTGTTGAAGACGACGTCAACACATCAAGCAGCGCCGCCGTTTCCGCGTCTGGTGTGCCATCGAAATTTGCCGGACGATATTTCATCTGGAATGCGATGAGCACATTGCGGGTTTCTTTATCCAGTTCACCATTGAGCGGCACCACAAAACCGTGCTGCGCGAGACTGCGCTGGAACCATTCAATGTCTGGCAATTGCGTCTCGAATCCCGGCCGCCGAAAAGCGACCTGGCTCGCATCCGGCCAAAGAATCAGACCTTCATCGGCAAGACGTTTCCACGGGAAACGCGGCCCCGGATCAGTTTTCCGTTGCGGCGCAATATCGCTGTGCGCCAGGATTCGTTCGGGCTTGATATCGTGATCCTTGACGATCTTCTTCACCAGCGCGACCACGGCTTGAATCTGCGCCTCTGGATAGTCAATCCACTGCTGGCCGTCGGGCGTGCGTTTGTAACCGAGATTGACAATTTCGATGCCGATGGAACTGGCGTTCAGTTGTGTGTGGCCTTGCCATGAGCTGACCCCGGCGTGGAATGCGCGCCGGTTTTCATCGACGAGGCCAAAGATCGTTGGTGGATTGTCATTGACCAAATAATGGCTGCTGACGGGCCCTTCCGTGAGCCATTTGAGTGAGCCACTAAAACCACCTGCGGTGTAGTGGATGATCAGAAATTGCGCGCGGCTATCCTGACTGCGGGACGTGAAAGTCGTATCGATACGTGGCCCGCTCGCGCAACCGGCCAGCAACAGGCATATTAGACAAAGCCCGCGTTTGATCATTTTGCTTTCCCTCCAGAGGGCGTGGTCAGGACATCCAGCAACGCCGCCGTTTCAGCGTCGGGGACGCCATCAAAACGTGCCTGCCGATACTTCATTTGGAACGCGCCCACCGTATCCTGCGTTCGCTTATCGAGTTCGCCACTGCGCGGAACCGCGAAACCATGTTGATCCAATTTTTGTTGGAACCACGCCACGTCCGGCAATTGCTGCTCATAATCAGCCTTTTTCAGCGCGACCAGATTCGCATCCGGCCACGGAATTAATCCTGCATCAGCTAGCTGCTTCCACGGAAATCGCGGCCCTGGATCAACTTTGCGTCCCGGCGCAATATCGCTGTGGCCAAGAATGCGTTCCGGTTTGATGTCGTGATCCTTGACGATCTTCTTGACCAACGCGATGACCGCGTCGACCTGTGCCTGCGGATAGTCATACCAGACGCGCCCGTTTGGGGTGTCGTCGAAACCGCGATTGACTATCTCGATGCCGATTGAACTCGCGTTCAGTTGGGTCGTCCCTTTCCAGTAGCTAACGCCTGCGTGATAGGCGCGCTGGTTTTCATCGACCAGCCGGTAGATGGTTGGCGGATTATTGTTGACCAGATAATGGCTGCTGACCTCACCCTCGGTGAGCAGTTTGAGCGATGTTACAAAATCTTCGTGTGTGTAATGGAGGATAAGAAATTGTGCGCGGCTATCCTGACCGATTGAGGTGTAGGTTCTGTCGATATATGGCGTGGCACAGCCAGTCAAAAACCCAAACACGATGATGCACAAAAGTTTCTTCATCAGCCTTTCCTTAGTACGCTGCTTTGGCAATTGATGCCGCAGCGATGCGCGCCGCAGCAAAATGCGCATCGCTTGTTTTGACTTGAAAGGGCGTTGAATCCGGTAGTGCTGCCCGCATCGCCTCTGCGATCTGCGGATGTAGCTGAGCGACTCGCCCCGATAGCGTGATTGGACGCGAACCAAAACGCAACGTCATCGCGCGACCCAGACGGGCAAGCTCTTCACCAGCGGCTTCAAGAATACGCCGTGCATCAGGATCGATATCTGCCACCGCTGCCACTGCCAGTGCCAGCTTGCCAATTTCTCCGCGCACATCGTCACTCGCGGAGCCGTACACATACTGGCGCGTCTGTGCCCATTCGCTGCCACCGATGCGCGTAAAAATTTCGTGCGCCATCGGTGAGTCGCGCCAGCTCTCCGGGCGCTCGTCTTCATTGCGCCAGATATGTCGCAACGCTTCGCGCGCGATCCAGAACCCGCCGCCCGCATCATCGAGCAACACACCACGGCCACCGGCGCGGTGCAACGACCCCGCGCTGTCGATGAATGCCGCAATCGAACCGGTTCCAGCGTAAACCACATAGCCTTCGCCCGGCGCGTACAGATCGAGATAGGCGATTTCGATATCGCTGCCCAAGCTGACGGCATTGTCATCCACGTCGAATGCGCCTGCGATCAACGCACGCATGCTTTCCCCGCCTTCGCTGAACCCGGTGAGGCCTGCAAACACGCGCGCCGGCTTTCCATGAGGACGAACTGTTGCGATGAGATCGGCCAGAACTTGGCGAATATGCTGCGTGCCCGCATCGGTGGACATTTGCAATGCGCTTAACCCAGCAACGTGGCCACTGGCGATAATCTCGCCTTCAACGTTCGCAAGTGCCCAACGGGTTTGTGTGCCACCGGCATCAATGCCGAGTCCACAATGTGTCGTGTGGGATGCTATGTTCGTAGCCATCATTTCTGCTCGCCTGCGGTCCAGCTGACGCGTGCACTTTCGGTGCCGAAGCGGTCGATGGTAAACGCCACTACCTTGTCGGGAATCTGCTTTGGATCGGCGAGGCTGTAGGTAAAGCCAGTGCCGATGGCATCGGTATGCGATTCTTCTGCCATATAAACTGGCGCGACGTTGAACGTCCACACACCGCCAACCCGGATCCACGCCGCGACTTGCCATGCGTGTCCGTCGGCAAGTGGTTTGAAGCTTGTGAGGTTAACCGTGACAGTCCGGGCGGCACTGTCGTTGTCTACCCTGAGCAACGGCGGGATGGGAATGCGCGTTGCGCTTGTCACCAGCCACGGTGCGGCTGGAATCAACGCAGGGCTCTGGTACATCTTCGCTTTTAACTGATCGCTGATGCCTCGACGATTCTCAGTGAGCGCCACCATGCTGAAGTGCACATGTCCCTGCGGCATATTTTTTGATCGCGTCAATGCAATTTGCGCGGGTATTTCATCCACAGGCCAGGACTTTTCAGTGTTGTCGATGCGGCTCGTGAATAGCCCAGGCCAGACGTGGCGCTTCATCGTGTTTTGTGTCAACCAGTAATCGAGCAGCGGCTCGAACGCCTGCGCGCGCTGCTCGATGGGCCAATAAAGCTGCGGCACCAGATAATCTAGCCAGCCTTTGTTAAGCCAAAGCTCCACGTCGGCGTAGAGTTTGTCGTATTGGCTAAACCCCACGATGCCCGGCGGACGACGATCCGGGCGGCCAAGGCCAAACGGGCTGATACCAACTCGCACCCATGGTTTCTCGGCATGAACGCTCGCGTTGATTTTTTGCATCAACAGGTTGACGTTGTTGCGACGCCAATCCGCGCGGTTCAGGCCGCCGCCAAGACCGACGTGATGCTGCCACGACGGATCGTCAGGGAAATCCTGTTCAACCGGGGGCATGATGCCCGGCACGTTGACGGGATACGGGTAGAAATAATCATCGACATGCACGCCGTCGATATCGTAACGACGCACCACATCGAGAATGACATCGAGTGTGCGTTGCGCAGCGACTGCTTCGCCCGGGTCCATCCACAGATAGCCACCGTAGCTTTTCACGACCGCCGGATTGGTATTGGCGATGTGCATCGGTGCGTTCGGCGATTTCGCCGACGTATGCCGCGCGCGATAGGGATTAAACCAGGCGTGCAGTTCAATGCCGCGTTTATGCGCCTCCTCGACCCACATCTTCAGCGGATCGTAATAAGGGTCGGGCATTTTGCCTTGCTCGCCCGTCAAATATTCAGACCACGGCTCAAGTACCGATGGATACATCGCATCAGCCGCAGGACGCACCTGAAAGATGAGCGCGTTGAGCTTTAATTCGCGAGCGCGTTCAACAATACGAATAATTTCCTTTTGCTGCGCTTCAACCGGCAATCCTTTTTTGCTCGGCCAGTCGATGTTGGCAACGGTCGCGACCCAGGCGGCACGAATTTCGCGCGGGGTGGGGGGAGGGGTATTGGGGTCGATTGATGTCGCCGTAGGCACGGGAACTTGTGCACAGCCAGCCATCAATAATGATACACACAGAAAACTGTAGAACGCCATTTTGCGGCGCTTACAGGCCACTTTTCCCCCAGAAGGCCCGCCAATGCTAGTGTTTATACTTTTACGAACCATTTTTTCTTCCACATAAACCACGCTACAAAAAACATCGCCAGATTAAACAAAACCGCAAACAGCAACGAAGCATTTACCGACGAAATCGGCAAGGTCTGCAGTGGCGAATACAAGAAGCTTTTGAGCGAAATCGATCCACCGGCAGCTTGTGAAAATTTGATGAAGCCCAGCATTTTGGCCACCAACCCTGAAAACGCAAAGATGAACAAGGCGTTCATGCCGAAGATGGTAAAGGGCAGCAAAATATTGTGCATCTTCTCGCGCAGAAACCTGGAGTCATTGGCATCCATCAGCCAATAAAAACACGAAAATATCAGCAGCGCCCAGCCAGTCATAAAAATGCAAAACGAAATGGTCCACAGGCTTTTATTGATCGGCATGAATGTGGCATCGATTATTGCGCCCAACCACAGGCAGAGCAGGCCAGCCAGCATCATCCATACAGTTTTTTCTGCGGCCGATTTGTTCGACAGCAGCCAGCGGCCAACCAGTACGCCGAATAATTGACTGCACAGCGCGGGCAGGGTGCTGACGATACCTTCCGGATCCCACGTTTTCGATTTCGCCCAGAGATGTCCGTCGAGCAGCATTCTATCGACGTATGCACCGAAATCGCGGCCCGGTTCTAGCGTACCTGCCACGACGCGGCCCTGAACATCCGCCACAGGTACGAACAACATTAACAGGGAATAAATCACCAGCAACCCAATGATCCACGCGCATTGCTGCTCCCAGCCAAAGTACACCACGATGGGCGCCGCCAGCATCGTGCAGAGCGCAATGCGCTGCAAAACGCCCGGGATGCGTAGCGTCTCAAGATTGAACGCCGGGATAAAATTCAGTAACAGGCCGATAAGAAAAATAATCGCCGCGCGCTTGAACAGTTGCAGCAACAGCGCGCGTTTATCGTCACCGGCCTCGGCTCGGCGGCCCAGTGAAAACGTCATCGACACGCCGCAGATAAACAGGAAAAACGGAAAAATCCAATCCGCAAACGTCCAGCCATTCCATTCAGCATGACCGAGCTGCGAATAGATGTGGCCCCAATCTCCCGGATTGTTCACCAGCACCATGCTGGCAATCGTGAAGCCGCGAAACGCGTCCAGTGAAATCAGGCGTGCGGGATTTGCCGCAGGAGCCATTTCAGGCGTCAGCCTTTTTGCCGAACGCCGGATCAATTTTTACGAATGCCGTCACCAGCAAAGACGGCAAGGTGGCGATGCACACCCAGATAAAGAAATGTTGGTAGCCGAGTTGCTCCTGTACCCAGCCGCTGGCCATGCCGGGCAGCATCATGCCCAGCGCCATGAAGCCGGTGCAAATTGCATAGTGGGCAGTCTTGTGTGCACCGTCGGCGACCATGATCATGAATAGCAGATACGCAGCAAAACCAAAGCCATAGCCGAATTGCTCAATCGCGATCGCGGTTGCGATGACGACGATACTGTCGGGCAACGCGTAAGCCAAAAACACAAACGCCAGATTGGGCAAGTGTACTGACAGCAACATCGGCCATATCCAGCGTTTCAAACCGTGGCGCGAAATCGCATAGCCACCAAGCAAGCCGCCGAGCGTGAGTGCGATGACACCAATCGTGCCGTACACCAAGCCAACTTGTGAGGTGGTTAAGCCGAGCCCACCTTTGATCGCGGGATCGAGCAGGAATGGTGCTGCCAGCTTTAGCGCCTGCGCTTCGCCAAATCGAAACAACAGCAAGAACGCAAGAACGATAAAAATATCTTTCCGCTTAAAAAATACCGTGAAGGTTTCAACGAAGCCTTTGATGACATCGGCTTGCCCCACATTTCCATCGCTATGTAGTAACGGCTGATCGCTGGCTGGTATCGGCAACACAAACCGGTGATATATAAAAAGCAGGAAAAACATTCCCGCCAGAATGAAGAAAATGATCGACCACGCCAATGAAACATTACCGGTCTGCTCAGATATTTCCCCGGCAAGAAATACCAATCCACCCTGGCCCGCGATCATCGCAATCCGATAAAACGTGCTGCGCACCCCGACGAATGCA
>JANNRY010000014.1:0-1805 GCA_031401935.1 Betaproteobacteria bacterium
CGGCGAGCGTCAATATTCCCAGAATAGCCACCCGCCGCTTCGTCAGGCGCTCGGTCCAATCGGAGCGCACGCGGCGGGCGTAGACGTTCATTGCCACATAGCCGCACGTGATGATGAGGCTCATTTTGGCGATGTCTGCCAGTAGTTCAATCAACATGTGTCCACCTCAAGCCCACCCATGTCATACGGAATTGGGATTGATCTCCAAGCTATTCGAGTTGAACAATTCAGCAGCCGAACATCAAACGGCCGCACCGAACAGTGAGCCCACACCCGCCGTAATCGCCATCGCGAGCGCGCCCCAGAACGTGACGCGCCAAGCGCCCTTCAAAACATTGGCACCGCCTGCACGCGCCGAAACGCCACCCAACACGGCGAGGAAGACAATCGACATTGCCGACACCCACGCAATCAAATGCTGCGCAGGTGCCAATGCCGTGACCGTCAACGGCAGCGCCGCGCCGACAGCGAAACTGGCAGCTGACGCCAAGGCTGCCTGAACCGGTCGCGCGCTGAGGGCTTCGGAGATGCCTAGCTCGTCGCGGGCATGCGCGCCGAGCGCGTCATGCAGCGTGAGTTGCTCGGCCACTTGATGCGCGAGGTCCGGTGCTAACCCGCGTCCGACATAAATCGCGGTCAGTTCACGCTGTTCCGCGGCGGGATCCGCTGCAAGCTCAGCGCGCTCTCGTGAGAGGTCAGCGTTCTCGGTATCGGCCTGGGAATAAACGGAGACATATTCGCCTGCAGCCATCGACATGGCCCCGGCGACCAACCCCGCAATGCCGGTGAGTAAAATATTTCCCGAACTCAAGCTCGCCGCTGCAACGCCCACCACGAGGCTGGCGGTGGAGACGATGCCATCATTGGCACCGAGGACGGCTGCCCGTAACCAGCCGATGCGGTCTGTTCTGTGTCTCTCTGCGTGTCTCATGATTTTTTACGGTCTCCTGAAAATGAACGTTGCAAAGTGCAGCGTTTTAATAAATTTCGGCCTGAGCCAGATTTACCGTGATCAACGCCACACACGGCCCACCCATTTTCGCAATTCGCTGACCCACAGCACCACACTGGCCATCGCAACGCACAGCAGCCATTGATCGAGCCCCAGCGGCACTGTGCCGAAGGCGAGATTGAGAAAGCCCAGATTCACGACCGCGATCTGAAGCAACACCGACAGCGCGATCGCACTCCAAAGCCAGCCGTTGACGAACAGGTTTTTGAATGCACTCGCGGTCTCCGAGCGCGCGGTAATGCAGGTGAACATACTGGTCAATACCAGCACCGTGAAGCCTGCGGTGCGGGCGTTGGCGAAATCGTGTGTCCCCTCGAACAGTCCACCGGGCAGGTAGATGTCGATCGTGAGCAACGTCAATAGTGCGATCACCAAGCCGGTTTGCATCACGTCGGCCCACATGCGTGCGTCAATCAGCCGATCGTTGATGTGTCGTGGCTTGGCCGCCATAAGGTCATCGGTGGACGGGTCAATACCCAGCGCAAGCGCAGGTCCGGAATCGGTAATCAGGTTTATCCAGAGAAGTTGTGTCGCGAGCAGCGGTAACACAACCACATCACCAGCACCTTTGAGTCCGATGACACCCGCGCCGATCACACCAAGAAAGACCGTCAGCACTTCCCCCATGTTTGACGACAACAAATAGCGCAGGAACTTGCGGATATTGTCGAGGATGCCGCGCCCTTCGCGCACGGCTTCAACGATAGTCGCGAAATTGTCGTCGGCCAGGATCATCTTGGCCGCTTCCTTGGTCACTTCAGTGCCGTTGATCCCCATCGCGTTACCGATGTCG
>JANNRY010000015.1:0-5209 GCA_031401935.1 Betaproteobacteria bacterium
CGAGGCGTTTTTTACACATTTCGGCCGACGGCAGCGGCACTTGCAAGGTGCCCGCATAGGCCCGTGGCTGCGCCATCGTTTCGCGTATGGCGTCAAAGTCGGTCGGTTCGGTGGCGCGGATGGTGTTGTTCATGGAGAGGATTTTTCCCTCACCCCAACCCTCTCCCGGGACGGGAGAGGGAGTAGCCTTTGGAGGATGGTGAGTATCGCTCGAACTATGCCGACGGCGGTACAGGTGGCGGCACGTTGGCAAACAGCGCGGCGAGTTCAGGCACCTCGCCCGCTTTCAACCATTGCGCCATACCCGCTTTCCATACCAGCGAATCGCGTTTCAGCGCACCACTGCCGGCTTGTCCCTGCAACGCGCCCATATCGAACGGGCCGGACTGTTGACCATTAATCGCAACATGAAATGCCGCAGCGGTTGGCAACGGTGGCGGCATGGCAGCAGCACCACCGCCTGCGTTGGCCGCCGCTTGCGCAGCACCCATCTGCCCGAACATATTGCCGCCCATCGCAAAACCCGCGCCTAGCCCCATGCCTGCACCTGCCGCGCTGTTTGGCGTAGTGGCGGCGTCGTGGATAGCGCTCGCGGTTTCGTATTGCGTGTAGGCCTGCAGATTACCGACGGCGGCAATGGCGCCGCGCTTGTCAATAGCCTTCTCGACCTCTTCAGGCAGGCCGACATCCTGCACTTGCACCTCGCAAAGCTCCAGCCCCATCGCTTCAAAATCCGGGCTGATGCGCTCGCGCAGCATCGCGCCCATTTGGGTGACCTTGGCTTCAAGATCGATAATTGACAAGCCCAACTCGGGCATCACTTCCTTGATGCGCAAGCCGATCTTGCCGCGCAGGTTTTCTTGAATCGCATCAGTAGTGAAGCGACCCTCGGTACCTGAGATGTCGCGGATGAAAATGCCAGGATCCTTGATGCGAATGGTATAGATGCCGAATGCGGTGGCACGAACGATGCCGAACTCTTTGTCGCGCATCGTTGCTGGGCCTGGTGTGCCCCATTTCATGTCGGTAAATTTGCGCGTCGAGACGAAATACACTTCGGCCTTGAAGGGCGATTCGAAACCGTATTTCCAGCCTTTTAGCGTGGACAGGATCGGCATGTTTTGCGTCGTCAGCGTATGCATGCCGGGTTTGTAAACGTCGGCCAGTTGGCCTTCGTTGATAAACACCGCCATCTGCCCTTCGCGTACGGTGAGCTTGGCACCGTACTTGATCTCGTTGTTGTGCCGCTCAAAACGATAGACCAGCGTGTTATTGGAATCATCCAGCCATTGGATGATGTCAATTAATTCGCCAGTGAGTTTCTTTACCCAATCAACCATGTAGTGCTCCTGTTCTGCAAGAAGTCTTAACCACGAAAGCGCCAGAAATGCCGGACGCCGCTATACTGCGACGACACGTTATCACGTTTAATCGGCAGATACACAATGACAATTTCATTAAGCGGAATTCACATTTATCCCGTCAAAGCACTGGGCGGAATTTCACTCGGGCAAGCGCTTGTCACCCCGCGTGGACTGCAATACGACCGCCGTTTTCTGGTGGTTGGCGCGGACGACCAATTTCTCACCCAGCGCGAATATCCGAAGATGGCGACGGTGTGGGTCGAGGTTGAAAATGGTGAGGTGACTTTCTCTGCCCCCGACATGGACACCGTTTCGTTTTCGGCGACGCCGAAAGTACTGCCGACGCGTATGGTGAAAGTCTGGTCTAGCGAATCCGCTGTGCACAGCGTTGCGCCGGAAGCTGATGGGTGGCTGTCCGATTATCTGGGTGCCGAAGTACATCTGGTCTACATGCCCGAGTCGGCGACGCGTCCGGTTAATCCCGATTTTGCAAGAAACGGCGAAATCGTTAGCTTCGCCGACGGGTATCCCTTTTTGATCGTGTCAGAGGCTTCGCTCGCAGATTTGAATGCACGTATTGTCGAGAACGGCGGTCAGGCAATACCGATGAATCGCTTCCGCCCCAATCTGGTCATCACAGGATGCGAGGCGTTCGCGGAGGATCGCCTCGGTGAAATCATGATCGGCGATGCGGTGTTCCGAGCGGTGAAGCCCTGTGTGCGCTGTCAGGTCACCACCACAGATCAGGCAGACGGCGTAGTGCGCGGGCCGGAACCATTGCAAACGCTGGCAACGTATCGCGATTCAGCCAATGGCGTGATGTTTGGCATGAACCTCATTCCCGTGAAACTGGGTTCGGTGAAAGTTGGGGATCGCGTGGCGTTGGCGTCATAGCACTTTTTATGCAGAACGCCTATTGACGAGGCATTCGTGGCAAAAATGCCTGCCAAGCCGCACCAGTGCTAGAGTTCTCTTTTGTTGGTAATTTAACCAAAGTTTGGTATTATTACCAACATGACGATTACCAAGCCTCCCAATCTGCATCCAAAGGCGACGAAGCCCACGACAAAAAGTGCAGTACTCGCGCTGCCAACGACGTTTCCGGATGCCGTTGCCGCATTGCCTGCGCCAACCAACACCCGTGACCGAATTCTTAACGCCGCAGTACTCTTGCTTAACGACGAAGGCTTTAGCGCACTTACACAAACGCGTGTAGCCGAACGCGCTGGCGTGCGACAAAGCCATGTGACCTACTACTTTCCAAGTCGTAACGAACTGCTGCGCGAAACCGCAGTGTACGGCTGCGACGCGATGCTGGCGATCATGGCGAGCGGTATCGAATCGGGTGTCCTCACACTCAAGAATTTTCTCGACTTCCTGATCGCGGATGTAAGCGACCGGCGCTTCGCGCGGCTGATGACGGCGCTGATTGTCGCCTCGGACGAAGACCAGAGCATCAAACCGTGGCTGGCCAGTTTCGAGCAGGCCAATCGCGACAAGCTGCAACAATGTTTCAGTAGCCTCGGCTTGCAAATCAGCCTTGATGACATCGAGTTGTTCCATGCGGCCTACGTCGGTGCCGTGATCCTCGATCTGGGCGAAGAGAGTGACGCCTCGCTGGCACGCTCACAACGCATCGTGCGCACCGCGTTCACCCGCATCGCCGCCCGTTCCATCAATACATCACCGCCAGCCAAACCAGCAGCGCGAAAATCCACAAAGACGTAAAAATGAAAATTCACCGAATCATAGCCGCGCTCGTAGCGATTACATTGCTTGCCAGTTGCGCCATCGGCCCCGACTTCAAAAGTATGCCGGCGACCCAAGCACCCGCGTGGAATGCGCCGCTCCCGCACGGCGGTGACAAAGTTGCGCTCGTCCAATGGTGGAGCGCATGGAACGACGCGACGCTGGTGATGTTGATTGATCAGGCACAGCGCGAGAATTCGACCATTGCGCAAGCAGCAGCGCGCATTGGTCAGGCGCGCGCGACGGTACGCGCGCAGACGGCATTGTTGTTGCCTTCGTTCACCGGCAACGCAAGCGATATCCGCAGCAAGGGCGGCGCAAACGGTATGGCTGGCAATTTCACCGGCGCAGCGTCTGCGGAAAGCGAACGCACCCGCAGCAGCTCACTCGACGCGGCCTGGGAGCTGGATTTGTTTGGCGGCGGTCGTCGCGCCCGCGAGGCTTCTGCGGCGCGCGCTGGTGCACGCAACGCTGATTGGCACGACGCGCGCATATCGATTACCAGTGAGGTGGCGAGCCAGTATGTGAATCTGCGCACTTGCGAATTGCTGCTCACCGGATACGAAGTCGATGCAAAATCCCGCGCGGAAACCGCCCGTCTGACCGACCTCAAGACCAATGCCGGGTTCGAAGCACCCGCCAATGCCGCGTTGTCACGGGCGAGCGCATCGGAGGCACAGGCGCGGCGCATTCAACAGTCGGCCGATTGCGATGTGATCGTAAGGGTGTTAGCGGAACTCACCGCCATGCCCGAGCCGGATCTGCGCGCCGCGCTGGCAGCCGGCAAAGCGCGTGTACCCGCGCCGCGCCGCTTTGCGCTTGCGACTATTCCCGCCGCCGCGCTCTCGCAACGTCCCGACCTGGCTGCTGCTGAAGGTGATCTCGCCGCCAGCATGGCCGATATCGGCGTCGCGATGGCCGATCGTCTGCCGCGGCTTTCGCTGACCGGCTCCATTGGTGTCAGCGACTTCAGCAATGCGGGCATCCCGGACGGACGCACCTGGAGTTGGGGGCCGTCACTGTCGGTGCCCATTTTTGATTTCGGTCGGCGCGCGGCAAACGTTGATGCTGCCCGCGCGCGCTTCGACGAGTCTTTCGCAACCTATCGTGGCAAGGCTTTGCGCGCGGTGCGCGAAGTCGAGGAAGCCCTGGTTCGGCTGGACAGCGCCGCGCGTCGCGAGACCGATGCCAATGCTGCCTTGCGCGGCTATGAAAAATATCTTACTGCCGCCGAAGCGCGTGTACGCGTCGGTGCGGGCAGCCTACCCGAGCTTGAAGAAGCACGCCGCGCCGTGGTCGCCTCGCAAGGTGTTGCGGTCGGTGTCACGCGTGAACGACTGGCGGCATGGATCGCGCTGTACAAGGCAATCGGTGGGGGCTGGGACGCAACTTCGCCACCCCCGTCATCCTCAACAACACCGGCGGCACCTGTTTAAACCTCTGCAAAAACTGAATGACATCATGAAAAACTGGCAAAAATCCACGCTCGCTTTATCGTTCGTCGCCATCAGCGGCACCGTTGTTCTCGCCGTCGCCAATGCCGCCGACGACAAGAAGGCGGCAGGCAGCGCGAAACCCGCACTGACCGTGACGACCGTCAAACCGCAACGCGCCGAGCTCGCCGCCACGTTTTCAGCCAGCGGCAATATCACCGCCTGGCAGGACGCCATCGTCGGGGCCGAAGTCAACGGCCTGCGTATCAACGACGTGCGCGTTAACGTCGGCGATATCGTCAAGCGTGGTCAGGTGTTGGCGACGTTTGCACCAGAAACGGTAGAGGCTGAACTGGCGCAGTCGCGTGCCAGTGTGGCGGAGGCCGAGGCAGCGCTGGCTGAAGCCGAAGCCAATGCGGAACGCGCGAAAACGCTGGAGGCCACCGGCGCGCTATCGACGCAACAGATCAATCAGTACGCCACTGCCGCCAAGACTGCCGCTGCGCGCCTGGCCGCGGCGCGCGCCGTCGCCCGCGCCAGCAGCGTGCGCGTCAGCAACACGCAGGTACTGGCGCCCGACAGCGGCACTATTTCGGCACGCGCAGCGACGGTCGGCGCGGTCGTCATGGGCGGGCAGGAGTTGTTTCGCATGGTTCGGCAGAA
>JANNRY010000016.1:0-18142 GCA_031401935.1 Betaproteobacteria bacterium
CGCGCTACGGTTTGCTCTTGCCCGCCTTTCTGACGATCAACCAGAGAGATCGTGCCATCACGTTTGATCCGCACTTCCAGTGGCGCAACCGTTGGATTCAGTGTTTGCCCCACACTCGGCAAATCGATCTGCCCCGGCTGAATGGCTGGTGCAACGACCATGAAGATGATGAGCAACACCAGCATCACGTCGATATACGGCACGACGTTGATTTCAGCCATTGCGCGGCGGCGACGGCGCATGATCAGTGCACCGCCTGACGTTGCAGGATGTTAGTGAACTCTTCCATAAAGCTTTCATAGCGATTTGCCAGACGATCAATTTCGGCCGTGTATTTGTTGTACGCAATCACAGCCGGAATCGCCGCAAACAGGCCGATGGCCGTTGCAATCAACGCTTCAGCCATACCGGGCGCTACTTGTGCGAGGGTTGCCTGCGCCATGTTGGTCAGACTCCGAAACGCGTTCATGATCCCCCACACTGTCCCGAACAGGCCGATATATGGGCTGACGGAACCGACCGTCGCCAAAAACGATAAATGCGCTTCGAGATAATCGAGTTCGCGTTGAAAAGTGGCCTTCATCGCGCGGCGCGTTCCATCCATCAACGCGCCGATATCGGCCCCGCTACGGCTTTTAAGCTTCAGGTATTCTTTGAAACCTGCTTCAAAAATCCTCTCCATGCCGGCTGGTTCATACTGCCCCGAACTCGCCCGCTGGTACAAGCCGACGATGTCGGTGCCGCCCCAGAACTCACGCTCGAATTCTTCAACCTGCTTCTTGGCGCGGCGCACAGAAAACATTTTCACGAATATGTACCACCAGGACATCATTGAGGCGAGCACCAGGATCGCCATGACAATCTTGACGATGATCGACGCATGCACAATGAGCGACAAAATCGCCATGTCGTTTGAAAGGTTCAGCACGACGCCTCCATTTTCTTCCTTACATCAGCAGGTATTTCAATCGGTTTGAAGCTTTCCGCCGCGACCGTTGCCACCGACACGCGGGCTTTCACCAGAATATCTTCTCCACGCCTGATTTCCTGATGAAACGTCACGCGGACCCGGCCCAGACTTTCAATACCAACGCTGATGTTGATCGCGTCGTCGAGCCTGGCTGGTTTAACGAATTCCACCGAAATCTCGCTAACGATGAACAGCATTTTGTATTTGCGCTCAAGTTCACTATTGGTAAAGCCCAAATAGCGAAGCCATTCAGTGCGGGCGCGCTCCAGGAATTTCACATACTGCGCGTGATACACCACACCACCGGCATCGGTATCTTCAAAATACACGCGCTGCGGAAAATCAAAGTTGAACAGCGGAGTTTGCTGCGCATCCCGAAGTGAGAGTTTAGCCATAGTCACACAGACGCGGTGGCTCTTGGTTTGTGCCGCGTCCACTTCTCACCTTCTCCTTGGGGAGAAGGGTTGAGCGGGGAATTCGTGTCCCGTGGGACGCGCCCGCGAAACGGCTGCCCGATGCAGCGGGCAGCGCGGCCTGCAAGGCGGGATGAGGGGCTACAGTGCCCAAAAAAAGTTGGCGCATATTAAAACAGCTCCGGCACAGCAATGCTGTTGGTGGGCGCGGTGAGGCCAAAATGTTGGAACGTGAGCAACGTCGCCATGCGCCCACGCGGTGTGCGCTGCAGATAGCCTTGCTGAATCAAATATGGCTCCAGCACATCTTCAATCGTATCGCGTTCCTCGCCGATCGCAGCGGCGAGATTCTCAACACCTACCGGACCACCTGCGAATTTTTCAATAATGCAACGCAGCAGTTTGCGATCCATCATGTCCAGCCCGACATGATCAACATCGAGCATCTTCAGTGCCGCATCGGCCACGGCCTTATCAACAAAGCCCGCTGCTTTCACTTGCGCGAAATCGCGCACCCGACGCAACAGGCGATTGGCGATTCGTGGGGTACCACGAGAGCGCAGCGCAATTTCCTCAGCACCTTGATCGTCCACCGGTACGTTCAGTAACTTTGCCGATCTGGAGACGATTAATTTCAATTCAGCAGGCGAATAAAACTCAAGCCGCGCGACAATGCCGAAGCGGTCGCGCAGAGGATTGGTCAGCATGCCGGCGCGGGTGGTGGCACCGACCAATGTGAATGGCGGAAGGTCGAGCTTTACAGAACGCGCCGCAGGCCCCTCGCCGATCATGATGTCGATCTGGTAATCCTCCAGCGCCGGATAAAGAATTTCTTCAACCACCGGATTCAGGCGATGAATCTCGTCGATGAACAATACATCGTTCGGCTCAAGATTGGTCAGCATCGCGGCCAAATCGCCCGCCCGCTCAAGCACCGGGCCTGATGTGTGCTTCAAATTCACGCCCATTTCGCGGGCAATGATGTGCGCCAGCGTCGTTTTGCCCAAGCCCGGTGGACCGAACAACAAGGTGTGATCGAGTGGCTCTTTGCGCGTACGGGCAGCTTCGATAAAAATGGATAGCTGGTCGCGGATTTTTTGCTGGCCGACGTATTCTTGCAGCAGCTTAGGCCGAAGCGCCCGCTCCTGTGCCTCTTCGTGCACGGAAGCCTTGCCGCCGGAGATAAGTCGGTCTTCTTCGATCATGCTCTGATTTTACGCGACAGCGTCACGATTTTGAGAGCAACTTCAAGGCCTGCCGGATGCCATCCGATACCGCGATGTCCTTTGGGAGTTCCTTGATGGCATACAACGCTTCTTTTTCGTTGTACCCCAGAGAAATCAGTGCGTTCAGAATATCAGCCGAAGCGGATGGCTTCGATACTTCGCCACCCACGCTAATGCGGACGTCGACCTTGAGTTTGTCCTTCAATTCAAGCATCAATCTTTCCGCAGTTTTCTTGCCGATGCCAGGCACTCTGGTCAAACGACCAGTTTCCTGCGTCGCCACGGCCTCGGCCAGATCATTCACGCTCATGCCGGACAAGACAGCCAATCCGACCTTTGGGCCCACGCCGCTCACTTTGAGAAGTTGTTTAAACGTCGCCCGCTCGGCCTCTGTGCCAAAACCATAAAGCAGATGGGCATCTTCGCGGACAATCAATTGTGTAAATAGCGCGACTTTGTCGCCAATCTTGGGCAAGTTGTAAAAGGTGCTCATCGGCACGTCGATCTCATAGCCAACACCGCTGACATCGAGCAGTACCTGTGGAGGATTTTTTTCGAGCAACACGCCCGATAGTCGACCGATCATTTTTTTTCCTCAGCCGTTTTCATTTCACCAACCTCCCGCCCCTCACTCGATACCCCCGCGTACTCATTCCCCCCAGCGCGCCACCATGCGCGTGGCAGATTGCACAGGCCAGCGCATCAGCTGCATCAGTGCTCGGATAACCGGATAAATTCAGCAATCGCTTCACCATTTCCTGTACCTGCTCTTTCGTCGCGTGGCCATTACCGACCACGGCTTGTTTGACTTGCAGTGCAGTGTATTCGGAAACCGGCAGATTCTGCGACACCGCAGCGCAGATCGCTGCGCCTCTCGCCTGGCCGAGCAGCAATGTGGACTGCGGATTGATATTGACGAACACTTTTTCGACCGCGACTTCGGCGGGCGCATAACGCAAAATCACTTCCTGCACTGAATTCAGAATGTTCTTCAAGCGGTCCGGCAATTCGCCGTCAGGGGATTTGATACAACCGCACGTGACGTAAGTAACTGTAGACCCGACCTTTTCGATGACACCATAGCCCGTCACGCGCAAGCCCGGGTCTAGTCCGAGAATTTTCATTCAAACACCATCGCATACATACATGAATCGCGCAGGCCGCCGGTTGGGTCGCGCATATTCCGGCGGAGAATTCCCTCCAAGCCAAAGCCGCATCGTTCGGCGACACGTCGACTTTTACCGTTGCGCGGGTCGCTGCAAATTTCCAGCCGCTTGGCACCGAGTTGCTGTCTTGAAAACGCGACAAGTGCGTTGACGGCTTCGGTGCAATAGCCTCTCCCGCCCATGGAAGTTCGCACCCAGTAGCCAATTTCAAATTTCGGGATTTCCCAGTTAATGGTGTGGAACCCACCTTTTCCGATCAACTCTCCGGAAGTTTTATCGATCCACTGAGAGTCGAGCATCTCGCGCGTTGCCCATTTGGATTGGGCCATTTGATGAAACTCGACCGACGCGTCGAGCTTGGGCTCGGGATGCACCCACGGCATCCAGGGTGCCAATTCATTGACTGATTCAAGCACTGCGGCAAAGGCGTCCGGGCCATCATCGGCCTTTGCTGCACGCAGCATCATGCGCTCGGTCTCGATTTGCTCGGGGATCACCAGTAATCGTGCCCGCTGCAAGGAATTCATCGTAAGAACAAAGACTCTCTAGGCTTCATCCATCACAGCCGACGTGTAGACATCTTGCACATCATCTAGTGCCTCAATCGCGTCGAGCAGTTTCTGCATTCTCAATGCGTCGTCGCCCGTCAGCACGGCTTCATTGGTCGCCTTCATGGTGACTTCACCGAATTCTGACTTGAATCCAGCTTTCTCCAGCGCGGCTTTCACGGCTGTAAATTCGTAAGGGCCTGTCACCACTTCAAACGAGCCGTCCTCGTTGCTGGCCACGTCCTCAGCACCGGCTTCCAGCGCCGCTTCCATGAGCTTTTCCTCATTCGTGCCGGGCGCAAACAATAGCGTGCCGCAATGCTTGAACAGGAAGGCAACCGAGCCATCGGTGCCCATATTGCCGCCGTATTTTGAAAACGCGTGACGCACTTCAGCCACAGTACGGACACGGTTATCGGTCATGCAATCGACCATCACGGCCGCACCGGCGATACCATAGCCCTCATAGCGAATTTCTTCGTAGTTGACACCTTCGAGTTCACCCGCGCCGCGCTTGATGGCGCGCTCGACGGTGTCTTTGGGCATATTGTTTTCAAAAGCCTTGTCCATCGCCAGACGCAATCGTGGATTGGCCCCCGATTCAGCCCCGCCCATGCGCGAGGCGACGGTAATTTCTTTGATGAGGCGCGTAAAAACTTTGCCCCGCTTGGCATCCTGCCGACCTTTGCGGTGCTGGATGTTGGCCCATTTGCTATGTCCCGCCATGTTCTCTTCTTCTTTCTCGCTATTACGAGTCTTCGCTTGCAAACGCGGCGTTGCGACTCCGCGCCGAACTCGTTGTTACCAGATGCGGTAATGGCCTCGTCCGCTGCTCGTCGCGCCTTGCCTTTGCGGCGCTCGGGACTCTTTGCGTTGTTTATGCGTCAGGACCATCGTCAGACCCAACAAATTTCAATTCGTAATGTTAACATTCACTCACGTTCCCGCCGCGCTGTTTGCTCATTTGCCTTCTCAACTCCCGGACTATGCCAGACCCTCTGCTCATCGCCAAGACAGTCGATAAATCGTTAACCGATATCGTGCTGTTACCGAACATGGCCAATCGCCATGGCCTGATTGCAGGTGCGACCGGGACCGGCAAAACCATTACATTGCAAGTCATGGCAGAGCATTTTTCGGCCATTGGCGTACCCGTGTTTATGGCCGACGTAAAAGGTGACTTGACCGGTATTTCGCAGCCGGGCAAGCCTAACCCGAAAGTTGAAGAGCGCGTCAAACTATTGAAGCTCGAGTACACCGCGACGGCCTGCCCGGTGACGTTGTGGGATGTATTCGGCGAACAGGGCCATCCGGTTCGCGCCACGATTTCAGAAATGGGGCCGGTTCTGCTTGCGCGCATTTTCAATCTGAATGACACGCAGACCGGCGTGCTGGCAATTGCATTCAAGATTGCGGATGACAATGGTTTACTGCTGCTGGACCTGAAGGATTTGCGGGCGCTGCTGGCGTGGGTGGGCGAAAACGCGAGCCAATTCACCACCAACTACGGCAATATTTCCGCAGCGAGCATTGGCGCGATCCAGCGCGGGCTATTGACGCTTGAGCAGCAAGGTGGCGACAAATTTTTCGGCGAGCCTGCATTGTCGCTCGATGATCTTCTGCAAACCGACAACGGTCGCGGCATTATCAATATTCTGGCCGCCGACAAATTGCTTTCCAGCCCGCGTCTTTACTCGACGTTTCTGCTGTGGATGCTTTCAGAGATTTTCGAATCTCTGCCCGAAGTGGGTGACCGCGAAAAACCAAAGCTGGTGTTCTTTTTTGACGAAGCGCATTTGCTCTTCAACGAAGCACCCAAGGAATTGCTGGAGAAAATCGAGCAAGTGGTGCGCTTGGTGCGATCCAAAGGCGTCGGCGTTTATTTTGTGACACAAAATCCACTCGACATTCCCGATACCGTACTGGGACAGCTAGGCAATCGCGTGCAGCACGCGTTGCGCGCTTACACGCCGCGCGACCAAAAAGCCGTGCAAGCCGCGGCCGAAACATTCCGCGAAAACCCGAAGCTCAAGGTGGTCGATGTCATCACCGAGCTCGGTGTTGGTGAAGCGCTGGTGTCGTTCCTCGATGAGAAGGGGCGGCCCAGCATCGTGGAGCGCGCTTGGATTTGTCCGCCGCAATCGCAGATTGGCCCGATCTCGCTCGAACAACGTAAAACGCTGTTGGCCAGTTCGCTGGTCGCGGGACAATACGAAAAAACCGTAGACCGCGAATCGGCATTCGAGAAACTTAAAGCGCGGCGCGGCACCGCAGATACGCCCACGCCCTCACCTGGGTCTGAGAGCGGCGGACTCGGCGGCATGCTCAGCAAAATTGGATTTCCGGGTGGCGGTGGCACTTCGAAACGTGAAGGTGTCGTTGAAGCGGCTGCTAAAAGTGCGGCGCGTGCGATGGCGTCAGAAGCGGGGCGGCGCATCATTCGTGGCGTACTGGGGTCTATTTTTGGCGGACGCAAATAACGCTCGTAACAAGAAGCTCAGGAGAGGCGCATGGCAAAGAGGGAACCGGGTGAACGCCGCAAGGAAATTTTGCAGACGCTCGCACATATGCTTGAAGATCCGAAGGGCGAAAAAATCACCACTGCGTTGCTTGCATCGAAGCTTGATGTCTCGGAAGCGGCGCTATACCGTCACTTCGCGAGCAAAGCTCAGATGTTTGAGGGCTTGATCGAATTCATCGAAGAGACGGTTTTCTCTCTCGTGAACAAGATCCAGACTGAAGAAACCAACGGCATGAAGCAAATCGAGGCCACAGTATCGATGTTGCTCAGTTTCGCGCAAAAAAATCAGGGCATGACGCGGGTGTTGATCGGCGACGCGCTGGTGAACGAAGATTCGCGCCTGCAAATGCGCATGAATCAACTTCATGATCGGCTGGAAGCGAGCCTGCGGCAAAGTGCGCGGGTGGCCGCGACTGACGGCGCGTTGCACACATCGCTGGACGCCAATGCCTACGCCAACGCGGTAATGGCGTTTATCGTGGGCCGCTGGCACCAGTTTGCCAAATCTGGTTTCAAACGCATGCCGCTGGAAAATTTCGCACAAAGCTGGAGCGTGTTTGCTGGTTGAATGGAGAGTTGGCGGCAATGACAAGAAATAATTTAGCGGCAGTCGACGCCCAACTCTCCGCTTACAACGCGCACGATGTTGAGGCATTCATGGTCTGCTACACGCTGGACTGTGTGGTTGAAGACGGTACTGGCACGCGCTTGCTGGCTGGGCACGCCGAAATGCGTCCACGCTATCAGGCGCTATTCGCAAGCTCCCCAAATCTCCATTGCGACATTGCCTCACGCGTTTGCATCGGCAACTACGTTATTGATGAAGAACGCATTAGCGGTCGGGTGCCGGACCTTCGCCATGCAGTAGTGATCTATCGCATCGATCAGGCGTCCGGCTTGATTTCGCACGTCCGTTTTCTTCGCGAAACGGACTGAGCTTTTCAGCGTAGCGGCATGAGCATGTTGACGCTTTCCAGCGAGCGGCTGGTTGTAACCCTGCCGAGTGAAGATCAAGCCGCCGCGATGCTTCAATTTGTCGAGCGCAATCGTGAGCACCTGAAGCCGTGGAACCCGCCAGAGCCGCAAGGGTTGTACACACTCACACACTGGCAGGACGTCGTTAAAAATTGCGCCGCCGCGTTCGATGCCAAAACTGCGGTACGTTTCTGGATAACCCCACGCGAACAACCCGACCACGTTATCGGCAGCATCGGCTATTCACAAATCGCACGTGGTCCGTTTTGTTCTTGCGTACTGGGCTATCAGATTGGCCGCGAACATGAGGGACAAGGCTTGATGCTCGAAGCCCTGCGCGTCACGAATCAATACATGTTCGAGCAACAAAAACTGCACCGCATTGCCGCCAACTATCGGCCTGAAAATGTTCGCAGTGGAAGACTGCTGGCGAAACTCGGCTTTCGGATCGAAGGATTCGCCAAGAATTATTTATTCATCGACGGCGCGTGGCGGGACCATATTCTCACCTCGATTGCCAATGATGCGTTCAATGCGGGATGGTTGCATGAAAATAAGAAACTCTAGCACCGGCGAGGCTTCCATGGCATTTTAATGCCAGAAAGCGCGCCAGTGCTAGAGTTTCATGATATTTCGATAAAACGCAGGCCAAACTTAAGCCAGCGCATCAGCCCAAATATTCTTCGCCCACGTCATCGCATACTGCCCTTCCAGCTCGCTGGCAACCGCAGATACTCCGCCTGAACCGGGTACCGTTTTCATCGTTTTAGCGACTTCGTCATACTTGTGGATCGACGCGACGTGCACGACTTTGTCTGCTGAAACGAAGCTGTAGCACGTGTTTGACAGAGTCGGACTGGGATTCGGTGCCTCGCCGTTGAGCAGGGCAACAACCGCTGCCGCGCAAGCTTTGCCGTGGCCATTGGCCATGTGGCCAGACTTTGGCATGGCTGGTGCAATCTGCAACGCATCGCCCAGCAGATGTACTCCGGGCACGCTCTTGGCCTCGTAGGTGATCCAATTGATCTCGCACCAGCGTTTGTTGGCCGTGATGAATGCACTCGCAATTCCGCCCGCCTTCATCGGCGGCAGCACGTTCAGCACGTCGGCCTTCACATCGCCGAATTCGAGTTTGGCGGTGCTGTTGGCGACATCCACGTCCATTAATTTTGAGCTGCCACGGTACTCCACCATGCCCGGATACATTTCCGCCCAGGCTTTCTTGAACAAGCCCGGTTTGGAGGTGACATCCATGTTGGCATCGAGAATCAACACTTTCGATTTCGGCTTGGACTGTTTGAAATACGCCGCCACCTGACAGGCGCGTTCATACGGGCCGGGCGGACAGCGATACGGCGCTTCCGGAATTGAAATGGCGAATACGCCACCGTCTTTCATCGCTTCCAGTTGTTTACGCAATGCCACAGTCTGCGGACCGGCTTTCCATGCGTGCAAGATTTTGTCCTGTGCTGATGCATTGTTCAACGCAGGCACCATGTCGAACATGAAATCGACACCGGGCGAAAGAATGACGCGATCGAAAGCAATTGCCTCGCCGCTGGCCATCCGCACCACTTTCTTTTCAACGTCCACACCACTGGCTTCGCCGCGCACCACTTTTACGCCGTATTTTTTTTGCAGCACGTCATAGCTGACAGTGATGTCCTGCATCGTCTTCGATCCACCTAAGACCAGATTGGAGATCGGGCAGGAAATAAACTCAGCGTTACGCTCGATGAGCGTGACCTCTATATTCGGGCTCCACATTTTGATGTACTTGGCCGCTGTTGCGCCGCCGTAGCCACCACCAACGATGACCACCTTTGGACCGCTGGCGCCACCGATGGATGCGCAACCGGTGATAGCAGAAACGCCAACTGTCGCTGTTGTTGCGCCAGACACCTTCAAAAATGCTCTGCGATTGATGCTCATGTTGTTCTCCTCAAATTGTCCGCACAATTATTTCTTTTGCGCTGCAAAGAAATTGGCCACCGCAGCGATCTCAGCGTCGGAATAGCCCTTGGCGATCTGGTGCATCAATGTCGCTTCGCGCTTGCCTTCCTTGAAGGCCTTCATTTGCGCGACGAAATATTCCTTATTGGAGCCCGCCAATCCGGGTATCGCGCCACCGGCGCTATTGCCATTGGTACCGTGGCAGGCTGCGCAGTTTGCCGCGATCGCCCGTACGCCTAGCGGGGTGAGATTGGATGCCGCAAACGGTATTGGCGGAGGTGTTACGACTGGTGTGGCTGGTACTGGCGTTTGCGCGAACGCCGACATGCTTAGCACTGTCAGTGCCGAGAGTAAACCGGTTGTCAACGCGGGGGTTATCTTTTTATTCATAATTTCTCCTCATGACGGTTAAACGATTGTTCGCTCATATTCGTACGATGGGTGAGAGCATAGCGCATGTTTTATCAAATTGCTCTCGATATGGCGCTGATATGGCGCGCCATCCATCCAAGAAAAAGGCCACGCTTTGCGGGCATGGCCTTTTTGAAACACAACTAACAAACAAGCTGTCAGGATTCCTGCGTTGCGGCTTCTTTTTCTTCGCTGATATCGAGCTTCACTTTGCCGTCGGCATCAACGTCAATAGTCACTTTGCCGCCGTTGGCCAACCGCCCGAATAACAGCTCATCGGCAAGTGCGCGACGAATCGTATCCTGAATCAAGCGCGCCATCGGACGTGCGCCCATGAGTGGATCGAAGCCATTCTTGGCGAGATATTTCTTCAGCGCTTCGGTGTAAGTCACATCGACTTTCTTCTCTGTGAGCTGTGCTTCCAACTGCATGAGGAATTTATCGACCACCTGTAGGATGATTTTCTCGTCCAGTGGCGCAAACGAAATCGTCGCGTCCAGCCGATTGCGGAATTCCGGCGTGAACATGCGTTTGATCTCGGCCATTTCGTCGCCGGCTCTTTTATCGTTTGTGAAGCCGATGGCCGATTTTGACAGCTCCGATGCACCCGCGTTAGTGGTCATCACAATCACGACGTTGCGAAAATCGGCCTTGCGTCCATTGTTATCAGTCAGCGTGCCGTGATCCATGACTTGTAAAAGCACATTGAAAATATCCGGGTGCGCCTTTTCGATTTCGTCCAGCAAAAGCACTGAGTACGGATGCTTGCTGATGGCCTCCGTCATCAAACCACCCTGATCAAACCCGACATAGCCGGGAGGCGCGCCAATCAAGCGCGACACTGCATGGCGCTCCATGTACTCAGACATATCGAAACGAATGAGCTCGACGCCAAGGATAAAAGCCAACTGCTTGGCGACTTCGGTTTTGCCAACACCAGTGGGGCCTGAGAACAGGAACGAACCGATAGGTTTAGCCGAATTGCCGATACCCGAACGTGCCATTTTGATGGCTGAAGCAAGCGCATCGATCGCTTTGTCCTGACCAAACACGACGGATCTTAAATCGCGATCTAGTGTTTTCAGCGCGCTACGGTCGTCACTGGAAACATTGCGCGCAGGAATGCGGGCAATCTTGGCGACGATCTCTTCGATCTCTGGCTTGCCGATAGTTTTTTTCTGCTTCGATTTTGGGGCGATCCGCTGGGCAGCACCGGCCTCATCGATCACGTCAATTGCCTTGTCCGGCAGATGACGATCATTGATGTACTTGGCGGAAAGCTCCGCCGCTGTTGTGAGCGCAGTCGAGGTGTATTTCACGCCGTGATGGGACTCAAAGCGCGATTTCAATCCTTTGAGAATCTCGATCGTTTCCGCAATCGAGGGCTCGGTCACGTCGATTTTCTGGAAGCGGCGAGCCAGCGCGTGGTCTTTTTCGAACACACCGCGGTACTCGGTGTATGTCGTCGCACCGATGCATTTCAGTTGCCCCGATGAAAGCGCCGGCTTGAGCAAATTGGACGCGTCCAGCGTGCCGCCAGAGGCCGATCCTGCACCGATCAGCGTGTGGATTTCATCGATAAACAACACCGCGTTCGGGTTTTCCATCAATTGCTTCAATACCGCTTTCAGGCGTTGTTCAAAATCACCACGATATTTTGTTCCCGCGAGCAACGAGCCCATATCGAGCGAATAGACCACCGCTTTGGCGAGAATATCAGGGACCTGACCATCCACCACCCGCTTGGCTAGTCCTTCAGCAATGGCTGTTTTACCCACACCAGCTTCACCGACCAACAGCGGATTATTCTTGCGGCGGCGACACAGAATCTGGATCACGCGCTCGACCTCATTGTCGCGCCCAATTAGAGGATCGATCTTGCCATCAATGGCCATTTGATTGAGGTTGAGCGTAAAGCTTTCGAGCGCGCCGCCGGCTTCTCCGCCTTCAGCACCTTCGGCCTCTGTTTCTTCCTTTTGCGTGCCCGTTGGCGTGACTTTGGAAATGCCATGGGAAATGAAGTTCACCACATCGAGCCGCGACACGCCTTGTTGATGAAGAAAATAAACGGCGTGCGAGTCTTTCTCACCGTAAATCGCCACCAACACATTCGCACCAGTGACCTCTTTTTTTCCGGAGGACTGAACATGCAGGATCGAGCGCTGGATCACGCGCTGAAAGCCAAGCGTGGGTTGGGTGTTGACCTCGCCATCGCCCGCGACGATGGGGGTGTGTTGCTCGATGAATTCGGAAAGTGCTTTTTTCAGCTCGTCGATTTTCGCGGCGCAGGCCTTCAATACTTCCTGCGCGGATGGATTTTCCAGCAATGCGAGCAGCAAATGCTCAACAGTAATGAACTCGTGGCGCTTTTGCCGGGCTTCGACAAATGCCATGTGGAGACTAACTTCGAGTTCTTGCGCGATCATGATGTGCCTTTCAAGAGTACGACTAATCAAATCAATTACAGCTTACTACTACTTAACGTTTCGAGCACTGACAACCCTTACAACGCAGTGCGGATTTAAGCGCGAATTTAAGCGATGCACATGCGAGCGCCACTTCAGATTTCTTCCATTCCGCAACGTAGCGGATGCTGGTGCTGCCGCGCGTAGTCCACGACCTGTTCCATTTTCATCGTCGCGACATCTCGCGGATAAACGCCACATACACCGCGCCCTTCGGTGTGTACTTTGAGCATGATTTGGGTGGCTCGTTCATAGGTATGCCCAAAAACCTGCTGCAAGCTCTCGATCACGAACTCCATCGGCGTGTAGTCGTCGTTGTACATCACCACCTGCCACATCGATGGCGGCTTGGTCTTGGCCGGCGTTTCCTGCAGCAATGTATCGCCGGGACCGTTGGGTTTGGGTTGCTTTGTGGCCATTCTGGACGCTTATTGATCTGTATCTAATAATAGGGGCAGCGACCGGGACATTCAAGCCCTGCGTCTACCAAGGTGTAGATGCCAATAGTGCATTTATCTGCTAATTTTTGGCTGAATTTGCGCGCATACAACCGTCGGAGGCAAAAAATTAGCCAAAGTATTGACTTGGTTCAATATAGCCGGTAAAAGGCGGGTTGGAGTTTGGCTTCAGGTTTACTGCATTTGCCTTGGCGGTTGCGGGCCTTGATAGCAAAACGATTCCGGGGGTCTCCAACCCGATTTTTCGTAAAAGGATGCAACTGCAATGGCAACTGGAACAGTAAAATGGTTTAACGACGCCAAAGGTTTTGGCTTCATCACACCCGATGACGGCAGCGAAGATTTGTTCGCGCACTTCTCGGCGATTCAAATGAACGGCTTTAAAACTCTCAAAGAGGGTCAAAAAGTCAGTTTTGAAGTCACCCAAGGCCCTAAGGGCAAGCAAGCATCAAATATCGGCAATCCGTAAGCATTACGGCATCCGTAAAGCCCCTTGCGGCGTAAGCTGCAAGGGGCTTTTTCATTTTACCTACCGATATTGGCATGTTGATTCAATTTAACAAACCGTACGGCGTGATTTGTCAGTTCAGCCCCTCTGGCCATACGCCGACCCTGAAAAATTTCATCTTGCTGCCCAATGTCTATCCCGCCGGCAGGCTCGATACCGATAGCGAGGGCCTGCTAATACTGACAGACGATGGCCGCTTGCAGGCGAGCATTGCCGATCCGCGTCATAAATTGCCAAAAACCTACTGGGTGGAGGTCGAAGGCGTGCCTGACGATGACGATCTGCAACCACTGCGGGAAGGAATCAATCTAGGCGATTTTGTGACCCGTCCCGCGACGGCAAAGATAATGTCGGTGCCTCCGGGACTATGGCCACGCGTCCCGCCGGTCCGTTTTCGCAAAGCGATCCCCACTTCCTGGGTTGAACTTACGATTTCAGAGGGGAAAAACCGCCAAGTACGCCGCATGACAGCCAAAATTGGTTTGCCTACCCTGCGTTTGATTAGAGCTGCCGTTGGCGATTGGAAATTAGGCGATCTTGCCCCGGGAGACTGGCGCGAGATCACGGCCCCCGCAAAGTCGTTATCGGGTACCAACATCGCCACCCGAAGAAACTGAGTGCTTATCGGCCGCCATTTACCTTCGTTCGCCAACCTTAAGTTCGTTCTCATTCAGGTGTCAACCGGCTATAATTCCGCGCGTTAATCGCCCTGACAGCGACGGAACTTTACCAATCTGTCTGAAAAGATTTTCGACACTCACTCACTCTCAAAGGACTCACAAATGAAAACCATTTCCACAATCGTTGCTTCGCTGTTTGCAGCTGTTGCATTGAATGCTGCCGCACAAGCACCAGCTGCAGCTCCAGCAAAAGCGGTTGAAGCCGCAAAAGCTGCCCCTGTCGCCGCGCCCGCTGCAAAAGTAGAAGCGGCTAAACCAGCTGCTGCACCGGCTAAAGTTGAAGCCGCTGCTGAGAAAAAAGCTGAAAAGAAAGCCAAAAAAGCCAAAGCTAAAAAAGCTAAAGCCGACGCCGCAGCGAAAAGTGATGCGCCGAAAAAAGCTGAAGCAAAAACCGAAGCTAAAGCTGCTGCCCCAAAAGCAGACGCACCTAAGAAGTAATTCTTCGCGGCCCGGATTATCCCTGGCCGGTTAGCAAGTAAGATGAAGGGCGAGGCTTCGGTTTCGCCCTTCTGCTTTTCCAACATTGATTCCTTTGCACCGATATCGATGCACTGAAAATTTCCATGAACAACAAGATTGTCGTCGGCTTATCCGGTGGCGTGGACTCCGCCGTTTCGGCATTGCTGTTGAAGCAGCAAGGCTTCGATGTCGTCGGGCTTTTCATGAAAAACTGGGAAGACGATGACGACGACGAGTACTGCTCAACTCGTCAGGATTTCATCGATGCCGCCGCCGCCGCCGATGTGATCGGTATCGATTTTGAAGCCGTCAACTTTGCGGCCGAATACAAAGACCGCGTGTTTGCAGAATTCCTGCGCGAATACGCCGCCGGGCGCACACCAAACCCGGACGTACTGTGCAACGCTGAAATAAAATTCAAGGCGTTCCTCGATCACGCGCTAAAACTTGGCGCCGCAAATATCGCCACGGGCCACTATGCGCGCGTACGTGAAATCGATGGTCGCTTCGAGCTGCTCAAAGGACTGGACCCCGGCAAAGACCAGAGCTATTTTTTGCATAGGCTCAATCAGCATCAATTATCCAAGGCCGTCTTTCCTATCGGGCACTTGCAGAAAACCGAGGTGCGGGCGATGGCGTTGACGGCGGGGTTGCCGAATCACGCCAAAAAAGATTCGACCGGAATTTGTTTTATCGGCGAACGTCCATTCCGGGAATTCTTGCAACGCTATCTGCCACGTGAGCCCGGCGATATGGTCACGCCGGACCGGCAAATCATGGGGCGCCATGAGGGCCTGATGTATTACACGATCGGCCAGCGTCAGGGATTGGGCATTGGCGGCACCGTCAATGGCGGCGGCGAGCCCTGGTTTGTCGCGGGCAAACATCTGGATCGAAATGAGCTTGTGGTCGTACAAGGGCACGACCATCCGGCGCTGCTTAAACTGACCTTGCACGCGCAAGATGCGGCGTGGGTCAGCGGAGAGACGCCGACAGAAATGTCATACGGCGCAAAAACGCGTTACCGGCAAGCTGACGCAAGCTGCGCGCTTGAGGCTGCCGAAGATACAACGTCTGCCAGCACCTTCGCGCTGCAATTTGAGCACGCACAATGGGCGGTCACCCCCGGGCAATCCGCCGTACTCTACAACGGCGAGATTTGTCTGGGTGGCGGTGTGATCTCGCGCTAAGGACGGTCACATCTGCAATACTGCCCGACGGTCAAACGTTAAGCGGGCGGTCTGGTGTCCACGAAGGACGGCATCGCTTCCAAACGCTCGACCCATTTTTTCAGGTTGGGATGGTTTGCACGCCACTGGATTTCCGGCATGCGGAACTCCATCCACAGCAATGCGCAGGCAAGGGAAATATCGCCAAGCGTTAGCGAAAGCCCGTGGCAATAATCGCGATCACCCAGTTCGCGTGCGGCAGCGGCGATGGCGGAATTCACCTTGCCAAGCTGGCGCGTGATCCAGTCTTTGTTCTGCACACCAAGCTCCCGTTTGCGCTCAAGAAACACGGCGATACCGGCGTCGGCAATGCCATCGCCTAACGCCTCCCAACGTTTGACCAGTGCGCGTTCGCGTCCGCCATCAGGAATCAACCTCGATACCGGCGTCACGCCATCAAGATATTCGGCAACGACGCGCGAATCGTAAAGCGCCATGCCGTCGTCTAAAACCAGCACGGGGATTTTAGTCAGCGGGTTATGCAGCGTCACCGAGGTATCGGCGCTCCAGACATTTTCTTCGACGAAATCGCATTCGATGCGCTTTTCGGTCATCACGATACGGACTTTACGGACGTACGGGCTGGTGCGGGATCCATACAACTTCATTGTGCTTCTCGCGCTGTGGCTGGGTATGAATTATATCATCGCGACCTTTCGCTCCCCTCGTATAAATGCGTTGTGGAAGTGTGTCGGATACGTTAAACGCGAGGAGGAAAATGGGCGGGTGTTAATATCACGATTGACGTATTTCAGGTGTTCACATGACCGCATCACCGCTTTTACCCCCAACCCTGACTGCCCTAACCGCTTTATCCCCGCTCGACGGGCGATATGAGCGCAAGGTCGCGGCGCTGCGTAACTATTTCAGCGAATTTGCGCTGATCAAATATCGCGTTCATGTCGAAATCGAATGGCTGATCGCGCTCGCGAACGAACCAGAAATTCCCGAATGCGCCGCGTTTTCCAAGGGCACCATTGATGCATTGCGCAATGCCGCCGCCAATTTTTCAGTGGGCGATGCCGAGCGTGTGAAGGCCATTGAAGCTACCACGAATCACGATGTGAAGGCTGTCGAGTATTGGCTACAGGCGCGTTTCCGCGACATCGCTGAAGTGACTAGATCGCGGGCGTTCATTCACTTCGCGTGCACGTCGGAAGACATCAACAATCTTTCGCACGCCCTGATGCTCAAATCCGCGCGTGAGGCTGTGCTGCTGCCCGCACTGACGCGGATCGGCGCCAAGTTGCAATCCCTGGCACATGCACATGCGACCGTCAGCATGCTTTCACACACACACGGCCAAGCTGCTTCGCCGACGACGCTCGGCAAGGAAATGGCCAATGTCGCTTACCGTGTGCAGCGCGCGCGCAAAACGCTCACCGACATCAATATGCTGGGCAAAATCAATGGTGCTGTCGGCAACTACAACGCCCACAGTTCAGCGTATCCAAATCTTGATTGGCCCGCCTTCGGTAAACAGTTCGTGGAAAGTCTCGGTCTGACGTTCAATCCCTACACGACGCAGATCGAGCCGCACGATTACATGGCCGAATTATTCGATGCCATTGCCCGCGTAAATACGATTCTTATCGATCTCAACCGCGATATTTGGGGCTACATTTCGCTCGGCTATTTCAAACAAATCACCAAGGCCGGAGAAATCGGCTCCTCGACGATGCCGCACAAAGTGAATCCCATCGATTTTGAAAATTCCGAAGGCAATCTGGGACTGGCAAATGCGTTGCTTCGCCATATGGCCGAGAAGCTGCCTATTTCCCGCTGGCAGCGCGACCTCACCGATTCCACGGTGCTGCGCAACATGGGCGTAGCGTTTGGCTATTGCCTGCTGGCTTACGACTCACTGGCGCGCGGACTTGACAAGCTGGAAGTTAATGAAGTGAAGATTGCGTCACACCTCGATGCAAGCTGGGATGTACTCGCCGAGCCGATTCAAACCGTGATGCGCAAATACGGCATCGACGACGCGTATGAGCAACTCAAGGAACTCACGCGTGGCAAAGGCGGCATTGAGCGCGAATCGTTGCATGCGTTCATTGCGCAGTTATCTATTCCTGAAGCTGACAAAAAACTGCTGTTAGCGCTTACACCCGCGAGCTACATTGGCTTGGCGAATCAGCTTGCATCAAAAGTTAAATA
>JANNRY010000017.1:0-8426 GCA_031401935.1 Betaproteobacteria bacterium
TGCGAGCCCACGTCTGCCGGTATCTGTTCTATTTTAAGTTTTTCACCAGCCTGGACGCGATACTGCTTCCCGCCGGTTTTTATGACCGCATACATGGTTAAACTCCAATAAATAACGTTAAATTCCCATCGATTGTCGACGGAACCCGCTATGATACTGGCCTTTGGCGCAACCGTCAAACCGTTTTAAGTCGATATTTGCTTATTTTCACTCATTGAAACAGGGGTTTAAGCTGGCTTTGTCTTGTGTAGTCCGTATGCCTTTGCCAACGCCTTAGCCAAACCAGTCCATTTTCATGAATCTGCCGCATCACCCGATCAGTCTTGACGCCATCCGCGGAGAAATCACAGCCGACCTCATCGCTGTCGATGCAGTCATCCGCGCGCGGTTGGCGTCGGAAGTCATCCTGATCAACCAAATATCGCACTACATCGTTGAATCGGGCGGAAAACGGCTTCGGCCCGCACTGGTTTTGCTGGCCGGCAATCACTTTAAAGCCGACAAAGCCAACCTGCAGGAAATTTCTGCCGTCATTGAATTCATCCATACCGCTACTTTGCTCCACGACGACGTCGTCGATGAATCGAGTCTTCGTCGTGGACGCAATACCGCAAACGCCGAATTTGGCAATGCCGCCGCCGTGCTGGTGGGGGATTTTCTCTATTCGCGCGCGTTCGAGATGATGGTCCACGTTGCTTCGATGCCAGTGATGGCAGTACTTGCGGAAGCGACTAATGTGATCTCAGAAGGCGAAGTGCTGCAACTGCTTAACATTCACGATCCGGATACCGACGAAGAAAAATATCTGACGGTGGTGCGTTTCAAGACGGCAAAACTATTCGAAGCTGCGTGCCGCGTCGGCGCGATTCTGGGCGGCGCGTCTGATGCCGATGAGGCAGCACTCGCGGAATATGGCATGCGATTGGGTACCGCATTCCAACTCATCGATGATGTGCTCGATTATTCGGGCGACACCGGTGAGACCGGCAAAAACATCGGTGACGATCTTGCCGAAGGCAAGCCGACATTGCCGCTTATTTATGCGTTGAAACACGGCAACGAAACCCAACGCGCTGCGATTCGCCGCGCGATCGAAAACGGCGGCCGTGACGAACTCGAGACTGTCGTTTCCACGATCCGCATGACCGGCGCAATCGATTACGCACGCGCGCAAGCGCATCGCGAAACGAAGGCCGCCGAGGCCGCGATTGCGCACCTCAAGGATTCCGTTTATCGGGATGCTCTGCTACAATTATGTGTGTTCGCTGTAGAGCGCCGGTATTGATATTTATTGATTTCCGGCGCTTGCCGACAGATCGTAAAGCGGGGTGTAGCTTAGCCTGGTAGAGCGCTACGTTCGGGACGTAGAGGCCGGAGGTTCGAATCCTCTCACCCCGACCAATTCAGTCGGGTCATTGGCAAATTTCAGATAAATTCGCGGCCGGTGAGAACCGGCTTTTTATTTGCCTCAGCTTATCGCTTGCTGTTACTGGTCACCGCCGCAATTTTTGTATTTTATTTTTTCATAAGTCAGTCCATGGCCTCTATTTTTCGTGAACGTGTTCTCTCGGTGCACCACTGGACTGATCGTCAGTTCAGTTTCACCACCACGCGCGACCCGTCGTTTCGGTTCCTCAACGGTCAATTCACCATGATCGGCATCGAGGTCGAGGGCAAGCCGTTGCTGCGTGCCTACAGCATGGTCAGCGCAAATTACGAAGATACGCTGGAGTTTCTCTCCATCAAGGTGCCGGACGGCCCGCTCACGTCGCGATTGCAACATCTGAAGGTTGGCGACACGCTATTGGTGAACAGCAAGGCGGTTGGCACCTTGATTTTGGCAAACTTGCTGCCGGGTAAAACGCTTTACATGTTGTCGACAGGCACCGGGTTGGCGCCGTTCATGAGCATTATCAAAGACCCCGAAACGTACGATCAATTTGAAAAAGTGGTGCTCGTGCACGGTTGCCGTGAAGTTTCCGAGCTCGCCTACGATCACGTTATTACCGATGAATTGCCAAATAATGAATACTTTGGCGAGCAGGTGAAAAGCAAACTGGTTTATTACCCAACTGTCACGCGCGAAGTGTTTCGCCATCAGGGGCGCGTCACCACGTTGATGGATACCGGTAAGCTGCCAGCCGATATTGGTCTGCCGTCGCTGGATATTGAGCGAGATCGCGTGATGATCTGCGGTAGCCCGGAAATGCTCAAGGACACAAAAGAGTTGCTGCTCAAACGCGGTTATCACGAAGGGCATATGGAGTCGCCGGGCCATTTTGTGATTGAGCGCGCCTTCGTCGAGAAATAGCGCCGCGCCGTCATTGCGGGGCCAATCCAATTCTTATCTGCGATAAGATAGCGCCATGCAAATAAGGCGTTCCAATAAACCCACGAACAGTCGGCGGCAATGGGAAAAATAATTTTTCTGCTGATCATTGCGGTGATCGGCTGGGTGTTGTTCAAAGGCCTGGGTAAAAAACCCGGCAAGACTTCCGACCGCGATACAAGCAAATCGCAGACGTCAACCAATGTGCCGGAAATAATGGTCAAGTGCCATCGGTGCGGCGTGTTGATGCCCGAATCTGAAAGCATGATGCTCGATGGCAATGTGAGTTGCCACGACCCCGCGCATTGCTTGCATCGCGCGTAATTTAATTGCCATGAACGCGGCTCCTTCCGTCGTCGCGTCCAAAGACACCGAGATAGGCAAAGCCGCTCTTGTGCCCGCGATGGCATACGCGCAGCATCCCTCGGTCGATACCGTCTGGCATCTTCTGGCTGTGTTTTCAAGGTACCGCATTGTCATCGCGGTGATCCTGGCATTGATGTATTGGGGCTTCCAGCGCTTTCAGGTATTAAGCCCGCAGGCGCCGGAACTGGCAGCGTGGACGCTTGGGCTTTATTTCCTTGCGGCCATCGCGACATTGGCGGCAGCGCACCTGCGTTTCCCGGTCGCCAGTTACCATCTTGCCGGACAGGTTTTGCTCGATGTCATCGCAATGACGTTGCTGATGCATGCCTCGGGCGGCGTAAGAAGCGGTATTGGCCTGTTATTGCTGGTTAGTCTGGCAGCGGCTGGGTTGGTTGCACGCGGCCGCATCGCATTTTTTCATGCGTCCGTCGCAGCATTGGCGATACTTCTCGAACAATCCTGGCACTTCTTGAACACAGAAACATCAGGCGCTGATTTTTTCCAAAGTGGCATGCTCGCGGGCAGCTACTTTGTCATTGCCGGGCTGGGCTACACGCTTGCCAAATATGCACGTGGTGCCGAGCAAATCGCCGAAGAGCGCGGCGTTGATCTGGCCAATCTGGCGCAGATCAACGAACTTGTGATCCGTGACATGCAGGATGGCTTTGTTGTTGTCGATGAAGACGGCGTAATCCGGCAACATAATTCGCAGAGCGAGGCATTGGTGGCCGGGTTGATGAAGGCAAACGAACGAACACTTGTCGAAGTCGCGCCGACGCTGGCGAAGTTGCTTGCCGAGTGGCGGGACGATCCGCAGCGCATTTTCGCGATGCTGCGCGATCCCGGCACCCAACGCGACTACCAGGTGCGCTTCGTTGCCGTTGGTGCTGGCAACGGGACCAACTCACCGACGGTGATCTTTATCGAGGATGCAGGTCGCATCCGGTCGCAGGCGCAGCAGATGAAGCTCGTTGCGCTGGGGCGGCTCACGGCGAGCATTGCACATGAGATCCGCAATCCACTTTCCAGCATTACCCATGCGGCGGAACTGCTTAATGAGGAAAGCGAGCGTCGCCCAGAGGATCAGCGCTTGTTACAGATCATTCAGAAAAATTCGCACCGTCTCGACCGCATGGTGCAGGAAGTGTTATATCTGAACCGCCGTGATCGGGCGCATCCCGAACCGATCGACGCCAAGCCTTACCTTGAACAGTTCATACGGGATTTTTGCGCCAACGAAAAAGCGGTGGCAGAGATGTTCGTGCTCAGCATTCGGACCACGCGGCGGCCAATATTTGATCGTAGCCATCTCGATCAAATATTGTGGAATCTCGTCCGCAATGCGCGCCGTCATGGTCGGGGCAAATTTCAAAGTGTCACGATCTTGCTTCGCGCAGCACCTGACGCCGATAATCTGTGTTTGGAGATCAAGGATGACGGGCCGGGCGTGTCGGTCGAGGCGCTCGCGCATTTGTTTGAACCATTTTTTACCACCGATGCAAGTGGCACCGGGTTGGGGCTTTACATCGCGCGCGAGCTTGCCGAAGTCAACGGTGCGCGTCTTGAATATGTGGCGGCGGCGCTTAAAGGGCGGGCCGATGCCGCGCAATTGGATGGGACGTGTTTTCGTCTCACCGTAAAAGGGGAAAAATCCAGTTCATGAAAACCAATCATGTGTTGATCGTCGATGACGAGGCCGACATTCGCGAACTACTGGTACTTACGCTGATGCGGATGGGCATCGAGGCGACCACCGCGCAGGGATGCGAGGAGGCGATCGCCCGCCTGAAGGAACGCGCCTACGACTTGTGTCTGACCGATATGCGGCTGCCGGATGGCGATGGATTGATGGTCCTCACGCACATTGCAAAGCATTACGGCAATACACCAGTGGCGGTGATTACGGCGTTTGGCAGCACCGACAATGCCGTTGCCGCATTGAAGGCTGGTGCCTTCGATTACATTTCCAAACCAATCCAATTAAAGCAATTGCGCGAAGTCGTTACCGCAGCGCTGAGTCTGCCCTCGCTGACGGTAAAGCGCGTGGAAGCGCCGGAGCGTCGCAAGCAGGGCGGTGCTGCATCAGTTGAATCTGCGGTCGACGGCGATAAGCGCCGCTTACTCGGCGATTCGGCACCTATCGCCAAGGCGCGCGAGATGATCGGCAAGCTCGCGCGCAGCCAGGCCCCGGTGCATATCGCCGGTGAATCCGGCACCGGCAAGGAAGTCGCCGCACGCATGATCCACGCCGATTCCTCGCGGCGCGATGCGCCTTTTGTGCCCGTCAATTGTGGTGCCATCCCCGAGAACCTGATGGAGAGCGAATTCTTTGGCTATCGAAAAGGCGCTTTCACCGGAGCCGACGCCGACAAGGATGGTTTTCTGCACGCCGCTGTTGGCGGCACGTTGTTCCTCGACGAGGTCGGCGATTTGCCGCTCGCGATGCAGGTCAAGTTGTTGCGGGTGATTCAGGAAAAAAAGGTTCGCAAGCTCGGCGACACGGCTGAAGTTGCGGTGGATTTCCGCATCATTTCGGCCACGCACAAAAACCTTGCTGATAAAGTCGCGGCGGGTGAATTTCGCCAGGATTTGTATTATCGTCTGAATGTCATTGAACTCAAGATGCCTGGCCTGCGTGAAATTCCCGAAGACATTCCGCTGATGGTGTCGGAGCTACTCGAGCGCATCGCCGGCCAATCCGGGACGCCGCTTCCGCAATTGAGCGCAGAAGCCATGCAGGCGTTGATCAACTATGACTATCCCGGCAATGTGCGCGAACTTGAGAATATTCTTGAGCGCGCGCTCGCTTTGTGCGACGGCCAAAATATTGCAGCGGCCGATTTGCATTTGACCGAAGAGCCCAGTGCCACAGGCAGCGGCGGCGGCAATTTTTCAGGGGATCGCACGCTTCCGCTGCATGAGTATCTGGACCAGCTTGAACGAGAGCAAATCGTCAAGGCGCTGGAGCAAACCAAATACAACAAGACAGCAGCAGCGAAAGTGCTGGGCATTTCCTTCAGAAGCCTGCGCTATCGGCTAGACCGGTTGGGCATTGAGTGATGCACTTATTCCACCGACGCCATCACCGCGCGGGACGGTAAGTCAGGCGGTTTTGGCCAATCAAATTCCAAAATTGGACCGGAAAGCCGCCACATCAAACAAAAAAGCGCGGAAATCAAACCGGGCCTAACCGCTTAACGCGATGTTTGGCGCGGGTTTCCAGCAGTTTTTGCCCTGAAAAGCGCGTACTTATTGAGCTTTTCCAAACTTCAGGAATCACTTTAAGTCACACTCATTTTTGGGGGTGTTTTTGACGCTTTAACATGTTGTTTTTACAGCCAAATTTAGATCAAATAAATTCCTGTTGCAATTTCAAGAAAGCGCACGATATAGTGCTGTCTTGATCAAGCAGACACTAGATGTTGTGTGGCTTGTGGATAATTCTGTTCCCAATTTACCGCATAAGGTTGGGACGCACGGTGGATTAGTTGTGGATAACCCGTGTTTGGCTGCCGCAATCAACAGGCTCCAGCCGCCAGAAAAAACTACACGCTCCTGGGTTCTGTACGAATAAGTAGTTGAAATTAATACAAAAAAATTTACAGGAGCCCCTAGTATGCGCGTCGCATCTGATCTCAATCCGGCGAATACCGCTTTTCCACTTTCCGCAAACCCCGCAGCGAGCAGTACAAACGCTGAATCCCGATACGCCGATTACAAGATCATTCGTCGCAATGGTTCTGTCGCACCGTTTCAGCCGGACAAAATAGCCATCGCATTGACCAAGGCTTTCCTTGCTGTCAACGGCGGCCACGAAGCAGCCAGTGCACGCATGCGCGATATGGTGCAGCAATTGACCGCTGCCGTGGTCAACGCGTTGCTGCGTCACAAGCCTTCCGGCGGCACGTTTCATATCGAAGAAGTGCAGGATCAGGTTGAACTCGCGCTCATGCGCGGCGGCGCACATGAAGTCGCCCGTTCCTACGTGCTCTACCGCGAAAAGCGCACGCAGGAACGCGCAGAAGAGCGCGCAAAAGCAGCCACGCTTGAAACTGCAAGCGATGACATCGGCATCAACGTCACCGTCAACGGCGGACATCGACCGCTTGATGTCGCCGCACTGTCCGCGTTGATCGAATCCGCATGCGAAGGCCTTGGCGAGTTCGTTAACCCAAAACAAATTCTCGATGCCACCCTGCGTGATCTTTACGACGGCGTGCCCTTGGAGGAAGTGTTCAAAGCCGCCACCATGGCTGCGCGCGCGTTGATCGAAAAAGATCCCGCCTACACGAAGGTATCGTCGCGTTTGTTGATGCATTCGATTCGCAAGGAAATTCTCGGCGAAGAAGTGATGCCTTCCGAGATGGCGGTGCGCTATCAAGACTATTTTCCAAACTTCATCAAGCGCGGCATCGAAGCCGAATTGCTCGATGAACGCATGGCGCAGTACGACCTGAAGGTGCTCGGTGCCGCATAGAAATCAGAGCGCGACAACCAGTTCACCTATCTCGGTTTGCAAACACTGTACGACCGCTACTTCATTCATCTGGATGAAGTTCGCATCGAACTGCCGCAGGCGTTTTACATCCGCGTCGCGATGGGGTTGGCGTTGAACGAAGTGGATCGCGAAGCGCGCGCCATCGAGTTCTACAATCTTCTCTCTTCATTCGATTTCATGTCATCGACGCCGACGCTGTTCAATTCCGGCACGCGTCGTTCGCAATTGTCGAGCTGCTACCTCACCACGGTGGCCGACGATCTCGACGGCATCTACGAAGCACTGAAAGAAAACGCATTGCTCTCCAAGTTCGCCGGCGGTCTCGGCAACGATTGGACGCCGGTGCGTGCACTTGGCTCGCACATCAAGGGCACCAACGGCAAATCGCAAGGCGTGGTGCCGTTCCTGAAAGTGGTGAACGACACCGCAGTGGCGGTGAATCAAGGCGGTAAACGCAAAGGCGCTGTCTGCGCGTACCTGGAAACGTGGCACCTCGATATCGAAGAGTTCCTGGAGTTGCGAAAGAACACCGGTGACGACCGTCGCCGCACGCACGACATGAATACCGCAAACTGGATTCCCGATCTGTTTATGCGCCGCGTGATGGAAGCGGGCAACTGGACGTTATTCTCGCCATCAAACTGCCCCGATCTTCACGACAAATTCGGCAAGGCATTTGAAGAAGCCTACACCGGCTACGAAGCCAAGGCCGCGCGCGGCGAAATGAAGCTGTTCAAAACTGTGCCCGCATTGACCCTCTGGCGCAAAATGCTCTCGATGTTGTTTGAGACCGGCCACCCTTGGATCACGTTCAAAGACCCATGCAACATTCGCTCGCCGCAAAACCACATCGGCGTCGTGCATTCGTCGAACCTTTGCACCGAGATCACGCTCAATACCAACGAAACCGAAATCGCGGTGTGCAATCTCGGTTCGGTGAACCTCGTCGCACACATGAAGGATGACGGCAAAGGTAGCCGCGAGCTAGACCACGCCAAGCTCAAGCGCACCATCAGCACCGCAATGCGCATGCTCGATAACGTGATCGACATCAATTACTACGCCGTCAAGAAAGCCCGCGAATCCAATCTCAAGCACCGTCCGGTCGGCCTCGGCATCATGGGCTTTCAGGATTGCCTGCACCTACTGCGTATTCCCTATGGTTCTCAGGCAGCAATCGAGTTTTCGGACCGTTCGATGGAGCAGATTTGCTACACCGCCTATCGCGCATCC
>JANNRY010000018.1:0-5173 GCA_031401935.1 Betaproteobacteria bacterium
ATCCACGTCAGCGGCCCCAGCAGCGCAGCAGCGATGGTTAACCGCCATGCTGCAATAGTGAGCGACTGGACGCCTTCGCTTTGCGCGACACGAATCAGGATCGCCGCGCTCGATACAATCAGTACCGCTGCCCCCAGCACCGCATAGGGCACCCAGGCTTTGGTTGATTCCGTGTTGGAAAGAGAAACCCCAGCATTGGCGGGCGTTTCAGACACAAATGCCTTGCGAACCCCCGTCAATGCTGGTGATAGCAAATAATTTCATAAAATCGTCGCTACTCACCGGCCTTGATCTTGTTGTCTTTAACCACTTTCGCCCAGCGCGAAATCTCACCCGCCACAAACGTCTGCAACGCGTCCGGTTTGCTACCAACGATCTCCATGCCCTGCGCCGAAAGTTTCTCGGCCACTTCCGGCGTCTTCAATGCTTTTGACAGCTCATCATTGAGCCTGGCGATGATCGCAGGCGGCGTGCCTGCCGGCGCAAACACGCCCCACCACGCGAGTGATTCAAAGCCTGCGACGCCCTGCTCGGACACGGTCGGCGTATCTGGCAGGCTTGGCGACCGCTTGGCTGATGTGACTGCCAACGGCACAAGTTTTTTGGCGTCGATTTGTGGCTTGGCCAGAAATACTGTGCCGATCATCAGTGGCACGTGTCCGGCGATGGCATCTTGTACCAGTGGCCCGCCGCCTTTGTACGGAATGTGATTGAAGGTGGTCCCGGCGAGGCCCGCGATCTGCATCATCGCGAGATGCCCAAGGCTGCCGGACCCGATCGAACCAAACGAGGCCGCATCGGCTTTTGCCTTACCGGCAGCGATCACATCCTTGAAATCCTTGAACGCTGCGCTGGGGTGTTTGGCAATCACCATCGGCGACGACCCAATCATCATCACCGGCGCAAGATCCTTCAGCGTATCGAATGGCAGATTCGGAATCAGGCTCGGATTGACGCCGTGAGTATCAAAAACAACTGCAAAGGTGTAGCCGTCCGGCGGCGATTTGGCAAGTGCCCCGGTACCAATAGAGCCCGACGCACCACCTTTGTTATCGACGATAAATTGCTGGCTGAGTTGTTTGGTGAGCTGAAACGAAAGAATGCGTGCCACCGTATCCACCGATCCGCCCGGCGGAAATACCGCAATCATCTTCACCGGCTTGTTCGGCCACGGTTGTGCACCCGCAGTCATCGCCATCAAAGACGCCATTACTATAAGCAGCCCACGGAAAACTTTTTTCATGCTTTTCTCCTCAGTAACTGCGCATCATACCCAATCATCTGCGCAGTCGGTTTGAATGAAGGTAATAGCTGTTATCCGCGCGGTTATCCATCACCGCTTGGCTTAACATCTGCGCCACACGGACTCCCCAGTCAATTGCCTTAAAATCTGCGCATGCATAAAGTCCCGTCTCCACCCTCTGCCGGCAGCCTGATTCGTGAACACATCGAGGCCGGACGGCTCCAGCAGGCCATCGACGATGCTGATGCCGCGCTTGCATCGGCAACAGAGCGCGAACGCCCCATGTTGCTCAGTCTCAAATCGCTCGGCCTCGTGACAACCGGCCAGGCATTGGATGGATTGCGCACGGCCACGCATGCACACGAATTGGCGGCCACGCTGGCAGATCCGGTCATTGAGGGCGAAGCATTGCTAGCGCTGGGCTTTGCATTACAGTCGCTTGAAGAACACACACCGGCGATAGAGGCCATCACGCACGCTGAGCGTCTCGCCAAGCAGGCGGGGGACGTTGGCTTGCATGCGCGTGCGATGCGACGGTTGGGTATTTCATGTTCGGTGCTTGGCCGTCACGAACAGGCGCTGAAGATACTCGAACAAGTCGTGATCATGCTCGCCACACACGGCACGCTGGCTGAACAATTTCACGCGCGATATTCAGCATTGAATGCGAAGAGCCGTGCCACAGACAGTCTTGCCGCTGATGATGGCGAATGTCATCCACGCTATAGCGCACTCCTCGTTGAATGGCGCGCCTTTGCGGAAGAAGCGGCAGCCCACAAGCTGACGCGCCTCGAATTAATGGCGCTCGCGAACGCAGGCATCGCCGCGCAGCGTAGCGGTGAATTGGCGATGGCGCTTTCTATTCTCGAACGCGCAGCCGCCGGGCACGCCCGCACCGGCCTGCGCGGTCACGAGGCAGTTGCGCAAAACCACATGGCTGTTGTGCTGCTTACGATGGGACGAAAAGAAGACGCCATCAATGCCTTCACCCGTGGCATCGCACTGCTCGAAGGCGGCAGCCCGCGTGAATTAAAGGAAGCTTGGGAGGCGTTGGCCGATGCCTACGAATCGATTGACGATCCACGCCTTGCGCTTGCCGCATACAAAAAAGCCCGCGAATTTGAACGGCAATTGCACGACGATGACGCACGACTGGCAGCAGCGCGCCGTGAGCAACGCGAAGAAATCGCCCGCCTCGCCGATCAGTGGTCACGCCTTGCGGATGAGGACACGCTGACCGGCATCGCGAATCGCCGTGCGTTTGATCGTTCGCTCGCCGTCATGCTCGAAGGCGCGCGTGCGGGCCGACATTTTTCGCTGCTCTGTTTTGACCTCGACTATTTCAAACGCATCAATGACAGCCTCGGCCACGCAGCCGGGGATCGCGTGCTTCGTCGCTTTGCTGACTTGTTACGCGAAGAGCGTCGCGCTGGCGATCTCCCGGCGCGCATCGGTGGCGAAGAATTTGCGCTGATCCT
Source organism: Betaproteobacteria bacterium (assembly GCA_031401935.1). Taxonomy (GTDB): domain Bacteria; phylum Pseudomonadota; class Gammaproteobacteria; order Burkholderiales; family Usitatibacteraceae; genus UKL13-2. The sequence continues at coordinate 2,722 of JANNRY010000018.1, forward strand.
GCCGATTGACTCCAAACAGCATGCAGCCGAGGTGGCGGAACGAATTCGTCACGCCTGCAAGATCGCCGATTGGTGCGATATTGACGCTGACCTCAGCGTCACGGTCAGCATCGGCGTCGTGGTCAGCCATGAAATTGTGCCCGCCGCGTTAGGGCCGGAGGCCATCTGCGAGCGGGCTGATCGCCGCTTGTACGCCGCCAAACACGAAGGGCGTGATCGGGTGAATATGCTCGCGTAGCGGCTGGTCTTTAACGCTTCCCGCCGCAGTTTAAGGCAACACCAATCCCGACCGCGCTTTCACGGCTGAAATATCCGAGGCGTTGACAGCGCCCGAGGCATTCACGTCGAAGCGGAAATTTGTAGTGTCGGTCACTTGCCCTGATCGCGCTTTTACGCCGCTGATATCGCTCGCATTGGCAGAGCGGGAGCCATTCACATCACCGACCAGAAATCCCAGCGCGACGGCTACATCCAGTGTGCCATTCACGCCGGTGAGTGCCACGCGAACGCGCTTGTTGTCGGCAATATTGAGCAAGGTAACGATCACGTCATTGCCCGACATCATCGAGGTGGCATTGCCGACGGAGACTGACGCTGCATCGACGGCACTCACCCCGCCAACCGCCGTCACCGGCCCATCGAACCGGAACACCACGCGATGCCCGCTGCCAATGAGTCGCGGCTCCACGCTGACTGCACCGCTGATCGCCGCATTGGTATCGACCGGCAATTCATACGTGCCCGCACTGCCGTGGGTTTTGCTCGACACCACCCCCGTCAGTAGGACTGCGCCCGCGACCACCGGCTGCAATGCCACGTGCAGATCGGTGACTTCTGGCGGCACACCGACCAGTGCGCTGACCGTGCTTGCATAGCCCGGCGCAGTGACTTTCACGTACCAGCAACCAGTGACCACGTTCCAGCCATAGCGGCCATCGGTGCCGGTGATCTGCGGATTCACATCAGGCGACATCTGCGCGGGCATAAAGCCGGGCTGCTCGAATACACCAGTATCGGGCGCAGTACCGGTCCAAACCGATCCGCCACGTGTGTCGATGGTACGGCAGTTGCGGGAAAGCAAAGGGGTATCGGGCAGACCCGGGATCTGGCGATAGAGCGATACCGTAGCGCCAATAATCGGCAATCCCGTAGTGGCATCAGAAATAATGCCGCTGGGGTCGTACAACTGCGGCGTGCCGATGGGGTCCCCGCCACCACCTCCCCCCCCACTTCCGCCACCGCCGCCCGGATCGCCGTCGCCGCCTACGCAGTTAACCGGGTAGAGGCCGTTACCATCACCGTTAAACGCGAGGCAAGGACGATGATTGTCCCAATCGGGATATATTTTTTGCGGAACGCCGGGAATAGTTCCTGAGCCAGGAATCTGGCCCTTCCAAAACCCGTAATCGGTACCTGACTGTGCAATGGACGGCGATCCTGTGGCTTGAGCGCGCAGGTTGATACTATCGGGTCGTTGACTCGCCACCATGGGCTCGCTTTGGTCCGTATCCAGCGTCAGCTCCCGAACGTTGTAGTAGCGTCCACCGATCGCTTGACCGATCAACACGGTGCGCAGATTACCACAGGGCTCGAATTCCGGCGGACAGGAAATCCGCGTGCGCAAATTGATCGTCGCCGATGCCAGTGCCGACTTGGGCAGCATGATATTGTTGACGCCATTTTGCTGCTGAACGGTGCCCCGACCGTTTGCCGACACGCTGATTGTGGTGCTGCTCAATGCGCTGGTGGGTTTGACATCTATCGGCGCCACTCCAGCGAAGACAATGCTGCTGGGCGCATTGATCTGCCCGGCGATGCGGTAGATGGCGGTCTTGGTGGCACCGCCGATAGTCACATTGAAATGCAGGATACGCGTTTGGCCCGGCGGGATCGCGATTGCTGCGGGCAAGCTCCAGAATAGCGTGCGGGTTTTTGCGAAGGTATTGTCACTGACAGAAGGATTGGTCGTGGTCAGGCCGGTAGTCGATCCGGCTTGGTAGGCGAAATCGATGGACATTGTTACCTGTGGGGAAGACACGTTGATCGTCGCCGTGGTCGCATTCACATATTTCAGCTGGTAGCCATTGGTGCCGTTGCGCAGCGACTGCGGCAAATCGGCCTTGGCCTGCACCAGCAATGCCAGCGTGGGCTCGACCACGGTAACCTGACCGGCCGCCGCGACTGCTGTGAAGGCGGGATACATGCTGCCACTGCCACCTGCCGTACTGCCGGATACACTGCCTGCGGCGTTGATGATGGTAAATCGATCACCGGAGCGCGGCGTGAAGGCTGGGCCGCGATCGACAATCAGGCTACCCGCCAGACTGACGCTGCCGTTCCCATTGACACCGGGACGCACCAGCACGCTCATGGTGCCGAAATCGGTGCCTGCATTGGTGCCGTTGATCGTGACTGCCAGCGACCCTTTTTCCGTTTGCTGGTAAAAGTTAGT
>JANNRY010000019.1:0-1662 GCA_031401935.1 Betaproteobacteria bacterium
CGCAAAGAAATGCTGTCCATCGTCGGCGTTTCCCTGCAGATGATCAATATCCTCACCGAACAAAATATGCGCGAATCGCTAGAGTCCCTGCGGCTCGGCGATTACCTGATTTCGCCGCCACTGGACACCATCGGTTCGACCGATTTCAATCTTGTGCGGGACGCGATCACGTTAGGCGCTGCGGCGACGCGGGAACAAGCACCGCTGCTTGAAAAACTCGCGATGTCACCGGAAACTTTCGCCATCCATCGCACCGTGCAAACGGCGCGCACGGCAATTCCGTTCACGGCCAATGACCGCATCGATGAAATTCGCGTCGTCGGCCTGCAACGCGCCAACGAGCAGGAATTGCGACGCACGCTCGGCGTGAAACCGGGTGATCAGGTTGATTTCAAAAAGCTAAATATTGGCGTCAGCCGTGTCTTTGGCAGCGGCTACTTTGAGCGCGTCAGCTACGGCCTAACTGCGGAAGGCGATCGCAATATCCTGGCGGTGAATGCGTTCGAGAAACCATGGGGGCCTAACTATCTGCGCTTCGGCCTGTCGATGGCAGCCGATACGGCTGGCGAAGGGCGTTTCAACCTGCTGATGCGCTACCAGCAGACACAATTCAATTCTGCGGGAGCCGAGTGGCGCCACGACCTGCAGGTCGGGCGTGACCGGCGCTTCGCGTCGCAGTTTCAGCAACCCTTCGGCGGTACAGGGATCGCCAATGCATTGAGCATCGTTCCCGCAATCGAAATTACCCGTCGCCCGATCGATCTTTACCTTGATGGCAAACGTGCAGGGCAATACCAGATCACCAGTACAACGGGAAGCGTAGACTTCGCTGCCGAGCTCGGACGCGACGCGATTGTGCGCCTCGGCGTGCTGCGCAGCAATTCCGACGCTGCGGTCAATATCGGCGCGCTGCTGCCCGATTTCAAATCGCGCCAGGGCGGCCTGCGGCTTCGTAGCGTATTCGATAGTCTCGATGACGCAAATTTTCCGCGCGCCGGACGTATGGCAAGTTTCGACTATTACGCCAGCCTGAAGGCGATAGGGGCGACCGACGAGTACCGGAAGATTGAATTCAATTATCAGGACAATATTTCGTTTGGTCGTCACACCTTTTCCGTCGCTGGCCGCTACGGACGCATAGCTGGTGGCAATGCGCCGATATTTGAACAGTTCCCGCTCGGTGGATTCCTGCAACTTTCAGGCTATCGGCCCAGTGAACTGATCGGCCAGACCCTGGCGTGTGGACGGCTCGCCTACAACCAGCAGATGAGCAATCTGCAAAATCCGTTTGGCAAAAGTATCTATATGGGCGTCTCCGCCGAAATCGGGCGGGCATCGGACAGCCTCAGCCTGTTTTCGGATCGGCGCCTGAAGTCGTCGTATGGCTTGTTTACCGGCTTCGACACGGTATTCGGGCCACTTTTCCTGGGTTACGGCAAGGCACCTCAGCGCAGCGCCAATTTCTATTTGTTTTTGGGGCAGCCCTGATTGGCGCAACCGACACTCGATGAACTGGTGGCGCTGCGATTGTCGCGCCGCGACGTGCTCAAGCTCGGCGCCGCAGCCGGACTAAGCAGCCTGCTCGGACTCTCCCAGAATGGCTGTACGACCATGCCCGACGTCGCTAACGCCACGCCAGGACTGGGCTTCAAGTCGGTTGCC
>JANNRY010000020.1:0-5555 GCA_031401935.1 Betaproteobacteria bacterium
TGCTGCTTTGGAATCTTTTATATGGCTTGCTGGTGGCGTGGTTGTTACTCTCGCTGCGGATTTCTTCGCGCATGCGCGATTTTGCAGAGCAGCGCACGTATCGGAAGAATCTGCAGACGCTGATCTATCTGTTGATGTACGTACCGTTATTGGCGCTGCTCACATTGCCGATCACGTTTTACGAGGGTTTTTACCGCGAGCATCAGTACGGGTTGTCCAATCTTTCTTTTTTAAGTTGGCTGAGTGAGGCCGGTATCAGCGTCGGTGTGGATATGGTGATTACGGGTATCGCCATCACCGGCTTGTACGCGATTTTGCGCCGCCTGCCGCAGACATGGTGGGCCTGGGGTTCGGTGGCGGGTGCCGGTTTCATCATGGTGCTGATCATGGCCGGGCCGGTGTTCATTGCGCCGCTGTTCAATACGTTCAAACCATTGCCACCGGGGCCGATTCGCGATGACATCCTTTCCATGGCACGCGCCAACGGTATACCAGTGGACAACGTTTATTATTCAGACGCTTCGAAGCAAACCAAGCGCGTCAGCGCTAACGTGAGCGGGATGTTTGGCACCACGCGCATCACCCTCAACGATAACCTGCTCAATCGCACTTCGCCTGCGGAAATCCGTGCTGTGATGGCGCACGAGATGGGACATTACGTGCTGAACCATAGCCTCAAGCACACGGTGTCGTTCAGCCTCATATTGCTCGGCGGATTACTGTTCATCAAATTCAGCTGGGGCTGGGCAGCAGCACGTTTTGGCAGACGCTTCGGCGTGCGGGGCATCGCCGATCCGGCCGGTTTGCCATTGCTGGCCGCACTATTTTCTGTTTACATTTTTCTCGCCACACCGGTGTACAAAACTGTTATCCGTACGGCGGAGGTTGAGGCCGATCTGTTTGGCCTGAACGCAGCGCGCGAACCGGATGGCTTTGCTGAAGCTATTTTCAAGTTGGCCGAATATCGCAAGCTAGAACCGGGCGCAATCGAGGAATTTATTTTCTTCGATCATCCGAGCGGCTATAACCGCATCTACTCGGCGATGCGCTGGAAAGCGGAGAATATCAAGGGTAAGTGAGGTTGCCCGGCAAACCTATTGCGGTCGAAACGGCTTCGGATAAGTCGCCACACTCACATTTCCATCCTTGTCTATCGCCTGCAATCCAAACACGACATTGTCTTTTGACACGCCGTAAACCGTGGTGCGTGTCACGTTGCCCACGTCTTCAAATTTTTGCCAGTACGGTGCAGTGGTTTCGCGCCACACCACGCGATAGCCGATGACATTCGGCTCGCCGTTGGCCGCCCAGCGAAAGGTGGTGTTGTTTTCTACTCTCAGGTTTTCCATTCGCACTTCCTGCGGCGCGGCGGGGCCGTTGGCGAGAGACGCCAGCGCGGCTGCATTCACGCGCGCCACATCGGCAGTGTAGGCAAAATCCACAAACTCGGGCAAGTCGCCAAATTGCACGCCGTTTTCCACGCGCACGTTTTGGTGTTGATGGCGGAAGTCTTCGTTCGGCTCGGTCATGCGCACCGCGGCGTAACCTGCGTCGAGGAAGGGGAAATGGTCACCACCCCGAAGATAGCGGTCGCGGCGATAAATCAGGTCCACTTTCATTTTCGGCACATACAGCTCGCCCGCAGTTTTGATAAACCGCGCAAGCTGTCGCGCTGGTGAATCGTTTTCGCCACCGGTGCGAATAAGCGTGAGCCAATCGTCAGGCATTTCCTTCAGTGGCGGAATACCTTCTGCAAACAAGCGCACGCGGTCGCGCACCACTTTGCCGTCAGACCCTTTAGTGTTGCCGATGATGTCGTTGGTGATCATGCCAGCGATGTTGAGGCCTTTCGCTTTTGCAGCTTTGGCAAAAAAAGTTGAACCCAGCAGCCCCTGCTCTTCGCCCGCGACAGTCATGAATACGAGAGTGGCGTTAAATTTGTATTTGGACATCACGCACGCCATTTCGATTACGGCTGCAGTTCCTGAGGCATCGTCATTGGCACCGGGCGCAAATCCATCTGCGTCAATTGGTGTGCCGCGCATCGAATCGTAATGCCCGCTGACGAGGTAGATGCGGTCCCGGCTCTCGGCTTGCTCGCCGGGCAGAGTGGCGACTATGTTGACGATAGGTGTCGGCTGTGCGACGCGCGCGCTTACGGGGGCGAGATGTTCATCGAACTTGATCGTCATGCGCCCGCCGTTGGCCGCGTTGCAGTTTTCCAGCTCACTTTTGATCCAGCGCCGCGCCGCGCCAATTCCCTTGGTGTCGCTGGTCGTATCCGAGAGCGAATTGCGGGTTTCAAAGCTCACTAACTTGCGAATCGTTGTTTCGATGCGCTTGGCCGAAATTTCTTTGACGATTTTTTCGATGTCGCTATTCTTCTTTGGCGATGCCGAGTGTGCGGGGATGTTGATCGCAATAACTACTACCAGCAGGCAGACAATCAGTTGCCGCATGATTTGCTCCAGTTAATGAAATAATTCAACGCATCATAGCCGCGATCGCAGGCGCTGTTAATTGGAGCCTGATTTTCGGCGCAATGGCTATGATGCGATTGTCAATGGCTATGATGCGATTGTTATAGTTGCGACACTTTCACTAAGGATCGAAATCATGGCAAACCAAATTGAACGCGCAGACACTTTCCGCAGCCTGCATGTGAAAGGTGACCCCATCGTGCTCTTTAACGTTTGGGATGCGGGTACCGCACGTGTTGTTCAAGCCGCCGGCGCGAAAGCCATCGCCACGGGAAGCTGGTCAGTTGCGGCGGCGCACGGGTATGGCGACGGGCAAGTACTTTCATTGTCGTTGGCAATGGAAAACCTTGCTCGCATTGTGGCAAGTGTCACGCTTCCAGTGACGATTGATCTCGAAGCCGGATATGGCGACGCACCCGAAGTTGTCGGTGAAACCGTTGCGCGTGCAATCGCCTCCGGCGCAATCGGTATTAATATCGAGGATCAGATAATTGGTGGCGAGGGCCTTTATTCCGTGGGTGACCAATGCCAGCGCATTCAGGCTGCGCGTCATGCCGCAAATCGTGCGTCCATACCCGCCTTCATCAACGCCAGAACAGACTTATTTTTGCAAACCGATGCGGAGCAACATGATGACCGGCTTGGAGATCTGGCGCTGCATCGCGCGCTTGCTTACGCCGAGGATGGTGCCAGCGGATTTTTCGCGCCCGGACTCGCTGGTGAAAGGTTGATTGCGCGCTTGTGCGAAGCCTGTCCGCTGCCGGTCAACATCATGGCGATGTCGAATACGCCATCGGCAAAACGCATGGCGGAATTGGGTGTCGCGCGTATCAGCCACGGCCCCGGCCCGTACCGGCACATGATGCGCGCGTTGGAGGAAGAGGCGCGTCGCGTCTACGCCGCATAGTCGTGCTTGCGTGAATCGCTGGCGGCGTTATGCTGTTGTCTTTGAGCGACTGAACAACAAACCACCATGCGCATACGCGATCGCAACTGGATGCAAATTGAGCAATACTTGAAGCACGATGACCGTGCGGTGCTGCCATTAGGCTGCACCGAACAACATGCGTACCTGAGTCTCTCGGTCGATTCCATTTTGTCCGAGACGGTCGCGCTCGATGCGGCAGATCCACTTGGCATTCCAGTATTTCCGGTAGTGCCATATGGCCCGACTGCATCGTTCATGGCCTATCCCGGCACGGTATCACTGCAACTCAAAACCTACCTCGCGCTGGTACGCGATGTGCTCGATAGCATTGCCACGCACGGCTTCAGGCGCATCCTCGTCGTGAATGGGCACGGTGGCAATCAACCTGCCGCGAATCTCATTGAATACATGATGCAAGAAAATCCTGCAATCGAAGTGAAGTTCCACAGTTGGTGGAAAGCACCGAAGACGTGGGCGAAAGTGCAGGAGATCGACCCGATGGCGTCCCACGCATCGTGGATGGAAAATTTCCCGATCACGCGGCTGGTTGGTGTCGCGCAGCCGTCGCATCAGCAACCGATGGTTGATTACTCGGGCATGACATCGATGACACCGAAGCAAGCGCGCGAACTGATCGGCGATGGAAATTTCGGTGGCGATTATCAAAAACCGGATGACGTGATGGACGCGTTATGGCGCGTTGCGGTGGAGGAAACGCGGGAATTGTTGCAGGGTCCATGGAAAAAGGAACAATTTGCGCTGAAAAGTAGATAGGTGTATGAAAATACAGCAATTTGTGCGTCAATACTTATGAAGTTACTTTAGGTTTGATGCTTATCTAATTAATTATCAACGAAGTTTTCCACGGGCAAAATCTTTCGAGAAAGTTGCGCTAAGTCCCTGACAAATAACGAAAAAACCTCTTGAACCCGCTTGACTGCGGGTTTTTATTTGGCTATAGTGTCCACAAGTGGAGAAAAGTGGAGTTTTCTGGAAACCCCGGAAAATTCTGCGTTTTTTCATCCAAAAAATAAACAGAGGGGTCCATCGAGCGTGTTTCAGGGTGCATCAGAGTTGAATCTGGATGTGAAGGGTCGCATGGCGGTGCCGATGAAGCATCGCGAGCCGCTTTCGCTACCGAGTCAGGGAAAGTTGATTCTGACGGCCCATCGCGAAGGCTGTTTGCTTATGTATCCGCTCGCGCATTGGGAACCGATTCGCGACAAAGTGATGAAATTTCCTGCGCTAGATCCTGCCGCTGCCGTCTGGAAGCGGTTGTTGATTGGCTTTGCTGAAGAGCATGTGCTTGATGGCAACGGTCGCGTGCTGCTATCGCCGGAATTGCGCAAATTTGCCGGCATCGAAAGACTGGTGATGTTCATCGGCCAAGGCACCTACTTCGAGATCTGGAATGCCAGCGCATGGGATGCGCAATTGAAGTCGCTCACATCCGGCGCGGCAGGCTTGCCGCCCGGCACCGAGAATTTCTCTTTATAGCCGGTGGCATGAATGATCTCCCAAATTCGCCAGCCGTCCCGACACCGGCTCACATCACTGTTTTGCTCCACGAAGCGGTCGATGCACTGGCGATCAAACTGGATGGCGTGTATGTCGATGGCACGTTCGGTCGTGGCGGTCATTCGCGCGCCATCCTCGAACGATTGGGGCCGAATGGGAGATTGATCGCCATCGACCGCGACCCGCGCGCCATTGAGGCGGGCGAGTTATTGGCAACGCAGGACAAACGATTCTCGCTGCATCACGCCGCGATGAGCGAATTGACCGATGTGTTGAAAGGGGCGTTGGGTAGTGAGGCGGGCGGCAAAGGACAAGTAGTGGATGGAATGCTGGCGGATTTGGGGGTGTCATCGCCGCAGTTAGATGAACAGGGACGCGGGTTCAGTTTTCGTTTCAACGGACCACTCGATATGCGCATGGATACATCGCGTGGCGAGACTGTTGAAGCGTGGATAAACCGCGCTGATGAACAAGAAATAGGGGAGGTCATCTGGCGCTATGGTGAAGAACGGTTTGCTAGGCAGATTGCAAGAGCGGTTGTTGCGGCAAGGGTCATCGGACGTATTCGGACGACGCGCGAGCTTGCCGAGCTCGTGGGTAAAACCGTCAGGACGCGCGAGCCGGGCCAA